>CAYTAQ010000075.1:0-1537 GCA_964435695.1 uncultured Desulfobacterales bacterium
CAATGCCCTGGTTCAAGCCCGCACGGAATTACAGCGGCCATTTACGGTGTTGGTATTGAAGCAGGATTTTCAGCGGACAAGAGACCTGGTATATGCCCTGGATCAGCACAAGGTGGAACATGTCCTGATCCCTGAGGATAATTTGAGCCATTATCTAAAGTCCGCAAACAAGCTGTTTGTCGGTGCGGTGTCCATCACCTCGGACAATTATGCCGTGACGGGAATTGGAACGGCCAATGTCGTCAGTTTGTGCCATTACCGTCAGGTGCCGGTCTATTTGTTTGCCGAAAGCCTTAAATTTTCGCACCAGCCACTTTTCGATCAACATATCTATCAAGAAAGCAAAGATCGTGTAGAGTCGGGCTTCACCTTCCGAATGACCACCTTTTCCCACGATGTCGTGCCCTTGCAGATGATCGATCATCTCATCACTGAAAAAGGAGAAAAACACTCATAACCGGTGACCTTCCTCAAGGGCAGGACGCAGGGCCAGGCAGCGGGGTCTGAAAAGGATCTTTAGCCCTTCTGGTTCCATCATATCATGTACAGTTAGCAGACAACCCAGACTGTAAATTTTTTCCCTCCATAAACAACCTCATGACCGACCCGGCCCATGAAAAAGGCCTCAACTTTTGAAAGGCCCCTTCGTCCGACAACAATGGTACCGTAGCCGCCGTCTTTCGCTTCCTTAACAATGGCATCGGACCGGCTGTATACCCCGGAAATTATTTTTTCAGATATTTTATCAGATTCAAACCCGGATGTCATCAGCATGCCTTTGACATCCTGAAACAGTCGCATTACTTTTAATTTAAAAGCTTCAATGCAGGTATCCGTCATGTTAACCTCAGGAAGTTCCGGTTTATTAAGTTCCGGAAGTTCAAAACTTACAGCCCCCAAGCCTGGAATTGCATGAAAGATGCAGACCTCATACCCGTGGCCGCCTAGTAATGAGGCAACAAATTCAACCGCTTTTATCGAAGCCGGTGAAGCATCCACGGCCAATAATATTTTCTTGACGGGAGGGGTCTGCCCCACGATTATAATTGGGATAAATGTTAACGCTTGTAACAGCTTGACAGCAACGCTGCCAAGGATGATATTTTTCAGGGTACCCATCCCGCGCCTGCTAAGAAAGACCGCACTGTAACCGTTTCTCGCTTCATCGATTATGTCCCGGGCGACCCCTTTTTCTAAGCAATGAAAATTGATTTCAATTGACTGTTCTGAAAATCCGCCGGTGATCAAAATATTTTTTGCCTGTTCCAGATATGCCTGGATTTTTCTTTTATCCTCAATTTCCCGATTTTTCAATTGATGCACGGCGGTTTTGCAATTTGGATCCTTCTCCAATTCCCGATATTCTTCCGGTGTGCCGCTGAAGACATGAAACAGCACAATCCGCGTATTTTCATCAATGGGCATAAAATTCTTTACATACTCAGCCGTTTGTATGGTCCGTTCGGAACCATCAACCAATACCAGCAATTTTTTTTGAATTGTCATGCTCCCTCCTTCAAGCTTAGAGCGGCAAATC
>CAYTAQ010000075.1:1547-18882 GCA_964435695.1 uncultured Desulfobacterales bacterium
GTATCATGCCGCCACAGCCCTTTTAAACTGAAATGAACAAAGCACATCCTGCTGGAAATTATTCACCGCCTCCGCCCAATACCGCGTAAAGCTGCACCTGGTTGGCGAGTTTGGCCAGGTGGAGCGATATAAGTCCCTGTTGTGCAGCATAAAGGGATCGTTGCGCATCCAGGACGCCCAGGTAGCTGTCAAGTCCCATGGTATAGCGTTTCGTTGACAGGCGATAGGTTTCTGCAACCCCATCCACGAGAGATTGCTGCGCTGATATTTGTTGATATATAGTGCCTTGCACGGCCAGCGCGTCGGCCGTTTCCCTGAAGGCGGTCTGGATCGTCTTTTCATACTGGGCCAGCACAATTTCCTGTTGTGCTTTGCTGACCCTGTATGCGGACCAGGTTCGGGCATCGAAAATCGGCACAGTGATCTGCGGAATGAAGCTCCATGTGCTGGATCCGGAGCCGAAAAGACCGGACAGCTCGTCGCTGGCCGTTCCGATGGAAGTGGTCAAAGAAATGCGTGGGAAAAAGGCGGCTCGGGCTGCGCCGATAAAGGCATACGCCCCTATGAGCCCATGTTCCGCCGCAAGAATGTCCGGACGCTTCAGGAGGGCTTCGGAGGACAGACCGATAAAAATTTCTTTGGGCGGATGAACGCTTGCCAAATCCTCAGGCAAGAGATTTTCCGCCACCGGCGAACCGGCCAGAAGGTTTAACGCATTTTGATCCAGGGCCGCCATTTGCGTGAAGCGGGCGATACCTCCCCGGGCGGTGTCAACCTGGATTTGTGCCCGGCGCAGGTCCAGTTGGGTTGCAAATCCGATTTCATATTGCCGCTGAATTAAATTGTAGGAGGCCTGCTGGGTCTCAAGAGTGGCTTGAGCCAGTTTCAGATTTTCCCTGTCTGCAGCCAGCGTCAGATAGACCCTGGCAACCTCGGCAATTAGCGCGATCTGTGCGCCCCGGCGGGCCTGCTCTGTGGCCAGATAGGTCTGCAGCGCCTGGTCTTTCAGACTGCGGATCCGGCCGAAAAGATCAATCTCCCATGCAGCAATTCCCAAGTTGACGCTGTATTGTTCTATAGTCCTTGGACTACCGGGGCTGACAAAATCGGATGACAGGCGCTGTATACTCCCGACACCGGATGCGTTAACGGAAGGAAACACCTCGGCCCGTTGAATACCGTACAGGGCACGCGCCCTTTCCACATTCAAAGCGGCAAGACGCAGGTCCCGGTTGTTATTGAGAGCCGTCTCGATGATCTGTTGCAGCTTTGGGTCGCTGAAAAATTCCTGACGGCTCAGTTCGGTGGCTGCCGGAGCGGCGGGCACAGCGTCGGCCGCTTTGTACGCCGCGCCGCTGGGCCAGTCGGCAGGGATCGGCGCTTCAGGTTTGGTGTATTTCGGAGCAAGGGTGCAGCTGCCCGTAACGATGACAATTACAACAATTATAAGAAAAAAGCCCTTATTCATTTTCATATCATGGATCCCCTGATGGATTTATTTCATCGCCTTTTAGCGCTTGATTGTTTGCCCAGAGCCTTTCTGATCAATACATAGAAGAGGGGTGAAAAAACCATGACCAGGATAGTGGCGGTCAGCATTCCTCCCAGCACGCCGGTACCGATGGCGTTCATGGCGCCGGCGCCGGCGCCGGTGGCAATGGCCAAAGGAAGGACACCGAATCCGAAGGCCAGCGAAGTCATGACGATCGGACGAAATCGCAGTTTCGCCCCTTCCACTGTCGCCTCGATAAGTTCCATCCCTTCTTCCGTCTTCGCTTTGGCAAACTGGACGATCAAAATGGCGTTCTTGGTGGTCAGACCCAGAGTGGTCAAGAGACCGATCTGGAAATAGACGTCATTGGACAGACCCCGGAGAGACGAGGCGATAACGCCGCCGATCGCCCCTAAAACCAGGGTCAGCAGGATCGAGATGGGAATGGGCCAGCTCTCATACAGGGCCGCCAGGCACAGAAAGATCACGAAAATGGAAAAGGCATACACCAGGGACGCCTGGCTTGTGGCCATGCGTTCCTGGTAGGATAGTCCATTCCAGTCAAAGCCGATCCCCTGTGGCAGCTTTGCCGCGATTTCTTCCATTGCGGCCATGGCCTCGCCGGTACTGTGACCCGGTGCCGGCTCGCCCCAGATGTTTATGGAAGGGAAGGCGTTGTAACGCTCCAGCTTTGGAGAACCTTGAGCCCACCTGCAGGAGGCAAAGGAAGAAAAGGGCACCATTTTGCCCACGCTGTTGCGTACATAGAGTTTTTTCAGATCCTCCGGCAACATGCGATAGGGAGCATCCACCTGGGCATAGACCTTTTTGACCCGACCCGCCTGGATAAAATCGTTGACATAGGCACTGCCAAAGGCTGCCGCAATGGTGTTGTGAATGGAAGAGATTGAAACCCCCAGGGCGCCGGCCTTGTCCCAATCCACGTCGATGTGGTATTCGGCCACATCATCCATACCGTTGGGTCGAACTCTGACCAGTCGTGAATCCTGGGCGGCCATGCCGAGGAGCTGGTTGCGAACCGCCATCAGTTTTTCGTGGCCCAGACCACCACGGTCCTGCAACTGAAAATCAAATCCGGTGGCCATCCCCAGTTCGGTGACCGGCGGCGGCGGGAAGGCGAACACCATGGCGCTTTTTATTTGTGAAAATGCTCCCATGGCCCTGCCGGCGATGGCCTTGACCTTCAGGTCCGATCGCTGGCGCAGCTTCCAGTCTCTGAGCTTGACAAATCCCAGCGCCATATTCTGTCCCATGCCGCCAAAACTAATTCCGGAGACAGTCATGACGGATTCCACCCCGTCTTTCTCATGCTCCATAAAATGGTCCCTTACCCGGTTTATGACTTTTTCAGTCTGCTCCAGGGTGGAACCCGACGGCAGCATGACCTGGACCATCAGGATGCCCTGGTCCTCATCCGGGATATAGGAAGTCGGCATCCGAAGAAAGAGAAATCCCGCCGCTGTCACAATTAAAAGATATATCACCATGTATCGCGTTGTTCGTGAAAAGGAGCGGCCGACGATGCCCACATAGATGTCCCTGACCCGAGCAAAAACCCGGTCAAACCATCTAAAAAAGGGGCGCAGAAAAAAGATCGCATTATCCGAGGGTTCATGCCCGGCGGGTACCGGTTTAAGGATTGACGCGCACAGCACCGGCGTCAGAATCAGGGCCACGACCACTGAAAGAAGCATGGAAGCAATGATGGTTACGGAAAACTGGCGGTAGAGAACCCCGGTGGATCCCTGAAAAAAGGCCATGGGGCCGAAAACCGCGGAGAGCACCAGACCGATACCGATCAGGGCGCTGGTGATTTGGCCCATGGACTTGGCCGTGGCCTCCCTGGGTGGGAGCCCCTCTTCGGCCATGATCCGCTCCACGTTCTCCACCACCACGATGGCGTCGTCCACCAAAAGCCCGATAGCCAGCACCATGGCGAACATGGTCAGCATGTTGATGGAGAAGCCGAAAGCCCCAAGGACCGCGAAGGTCCCCAGCAGCACCACCGGCACGGCGATGGTGGGAATCAGGGTAGCCCGGATATTACCCATGAAAAGGTACATAATCACAAAGACCAGCAGGATCGCTTCAAAAAGGGTCTTGACCACCTCCTCGATGGCCACCTTGGTAAATGGGGTGGTATCGTAAGGATAAATCACCTTCATGCCTACGGGGAAGTAGCGGCTCATTTCTTCCAGTTTCCGCTTGACGGCATCGGCTGTATCCAGGGCATTGGCCCCGGCAGCCTGGCGGATGGCCATGGCTGCGGAGGGTTTGCCGTTATAGCTGCCCACGATATCGGAGCGCTCGGTCCCCAGTTCCGTCCGGCCGATGTCCTTAATCCGCACCACCGAACCGTCCGGATTGGTACGGATGGGGATGGCGGCAAATTCCTGCGGGGTCTGGAGCAGATGCTGGACAATGATAGACACGTTCAGGCGCTGCCCCTCCACGGCGGGCGCCCCGCCGAACTGACCGGCGGAGACCTCGACGTTGTAGGCCCTGAGGGCCAGGATGACATCTTCCATGCTTAGGTGGTAGCTGGTCAGCTTGTCGGGATTGACCCAGATCCGCATGGCATATCCAGAGCCGAAATTCTCGACTTCGCCCACTCCCGGTACCCGGGACAGGACTTTTTCCAGATTCGACACGGCGTAGTCCCGCAGGTCGTCGCCGTTCATGCTGCCGTCTTCCGAAATCAGCCCGACGATGATCAGGTAGTTTCTGGTGGATTTGCTGACCTTGACGCCGGAGCGCTGCACCACGTCGGGAAGGCTTGCCATGGCGAGCTGTAGCTTGTTCTGCACCTTGGACCAGGCGATATCCGGATCTGTTCCCGGGGCAAAGGTCAGTTCGACACGGGCTGTACCGGACGAGGAACTGGTGCCGGAGAGGTAAAGCATATCGTCCAGACCGGTCATCTTCTGCTCAATGATCTGGGTCACGGTGTTTTCCACCGTCTCCGCCGAAGCCCCGGGAAAAAAGGCATCGATGGCGATAGCCGGCGGGGCGATGGGGGGATACTGGGCCACGGGCATGTGGTATATTGCCAACCCGCCGGCCGCCATGATGACGATGGCGATGACCCAGGCAAAGACCGGGCGGTCAAGAAAGAATTTTGAGAGCATCAGTCGCCTCCGTCGCTTCGCTTTTGAGGGTGTGTGCCCGGATCGGCCGAGGGTTCATGACCGGTTTGCGTCTCTTGAAAGGGGACAGCCTTTACAGTCGTGCCGGGCCGCAACATCTGCAGTCCCTCGACGATCACCCGGTCGCCGGGAGCAAGACCTGCCGAGACCAGCCATTTGTCGTCGATGGCACGGTCAAGGGTGAGCGGACGTAAAGCGGCCTTGCTTTCAGCATCCACGATCAGCGCAAAGGGATTTCCCTTGGGGTCGCGGGAGACTCCCTGCTGCGGAATAAGGATAGCCTGTTCATCGAGGCCTTCTTTAATTACCGCCCGTATGAACATGCCCGGCAGGAGAACGCCTCTTGGATTTTGAAAGACCACCCGCAGGATCACGGATCCGGTGGTCGGGTCCACTGTGACATCCTGAAATTGCAGCGTTCCCTCCAGGGGATAAACAGTGTCGTCTTCCATTAAGAGTTTGACCTTGCTCTGATTCTTTCCGTCATAATTAAGCTGGCCTTCGGTTATGCCACGTTTCAGGCGAAGAAGCTCGGTAATGGCTTGGGGCACATCCGCGTAAATGGGATCCAATTGTTGGATGGTGGCAAGCGGGACGGGCTGATAAGCCGTTACAATGGCGCCCTCGGTTACGCTGGATTTACCGATGCGGCCGGCAATGGGTGCGGTGATCTTGGTGTATTCCATACTGATACGGACTGTTTTTAGCGCTGCTTCCGCCTGCTGAATAGCCGCCTCGGCCGCAGCTACCGCTTCCCGGCTGCTTTCCGCCTGCGCCTCTGAGGCCCGTAATGTGGCCTCGGTTATTTTGACCTCGCTGGCGGCCTGATCTCGCTGGATGGCGGAGACAGCTTTCTCTTTGAATGCTTCCTCGTATCGCTGGTGGTTCGTTTCTGCGAGCTCAAGGGTAATCTGCAACCGTGCCAAGTCTGCAATACTTGCTTTCACTGCGGCCCGTGCCCGATCGGCAGCCTTCTGCATGGCCGTGAGATTTGCCCGGGCATTGTCCATTGCCGCCTGAAAAGGTGCAGGATCGATCTGATAGAGTACCTGTCCGGCCCTGACATCCGAACCTTCCACAAACAGGCGTTTTAGTATCAGCCCACTGACCTGGGGACGGATTTCCGCAATGCGGTAGGCGGATGTCCGGCCAGGCAGTTCAGTGGTCAGCATGATTTTTTGGGGTTGAACCGTCACCGTGGCCACTACAGGAACAGGGCGTGGCGGCGGGGATTGCTGCCCACGATCACAGCTTGCTGCCAAGGAACCAGACAGCAGGGCCGCTGTCAATAGCTTTATAGAAAGCATTTGATTGTAAAGTCGCATGTCTGTATTTTCCCTCCTGTTGACAAATTGAGTCATTTATCTTAAATTGCAATTTAAAATCGCTATTTAGTGAACAAAAACGATTATGTCAAACGGTAATTTAAAATGTCCGTTTTCATGAATCCCTTCACAATAGTTTGATTGTGCAGCAACATCCAGGAGCAACCCCGTGGCCAAACGAGAAGATGGAAAAGAAACCCGCAGGAGACTGTTGAACGCAGCCTGCGAAGTATTCGCTGAAAAAGGGTACCGTAATGCCAAGGTGGTAGAGATATGCAAACGCGCCGGTGCCAACGTGGCTTCCGTCAATTATTATTTCAGAGACAAGGCCAATCTTTACGCCGAGATTTGGCGATATACCTTCCGACAATTTGAAGAACCTTTATTTTCGGCGTTGGCGGACGGTTCACCACAAGAGCAGCTGCGGACATATATTTTAAATCTCATGAAAAACTTTACCCAAAAGGGGGACGCAGGGCATTTCAGCCGCCTCTATCTGATGGAAATAGCCAATCCTACCGGGTTGATTAAAAATGACTGGCGTGAATTAATCGACCCCCAAAGGCGGAAGCTGCACCATATTATTCGCGAATTATTGGGCCATAACGCAGATGATCAACGTGTCGTGTTTTGCGAATTGAGCATTGTCAGCCAGTGCCGTACCCTTTTGACCATCAAGCGCAGCGACTTGGAATACCTTCTGGGGCAATCTTTCGGTCCGGAACTAATTAAGCGCCTGGCTGATCATATCGCCGACTTTTCCCTGGCAGGGATAAAGGCCGTTGGTAACGTCATCAAGGCATGATTTTTTCCGCTCCAGGGTGCAGCTCAAGAAACGGGCATCTACCACGGATAGGATTCTTGATTTGATTGCGGGGAGGTATCAAAACAATCCATCTCAAAATAATTTTTAAGCGTTATGCTTCAATCGAGAATCGGAAGGTGAGGGAAAAATCGAATGGAAGAGAAAGACATAGTGGTTATAGGCGGAGGGGCCGCCGGGTATCCTGCGGCATCGAGAGCTGCTCAGCTTGGCGGCAAGGTATTGGTGGTCGAAAAAGGAATATTGGGAGGTACGTGCGTCAATTGGGGCTGCATCCCCATGCAGTTTTTGCTGCACCAGGCACAGCTTGTCAAGGCGATAAAGCAAGCAGGGGAGGATGGCATTCGTGTGGGCAAGGTTGACATCGATTTTGGCATAATGAAAGCCGCCAAAGATACTTTCGTCCAGTCTACGTCGGAACGGATTCGGGGGAATCTCACGGCGAGCAATATCGAGATCGTTCGTGGTTGTGGATGGCTGGTATCACCTGATCGCGTGGAAATCAAGCGTGAGGACGGAACAAGCCAAACGGTCCATGCAAAAAAGGTAGTTCTTGCTACAGGATCCGTTCCGAAAAGGTTATCCGTAACGGGATCTGACGGCGAAATGGTCTTTAACATGAAGCAAGCCCTGGGCCTCAATTTCATTCCAAAGAGCGCCGTCATCATAGGCGGGGGCGTTATTGGACTGGAGATAGCGACGCTGTGGACCAACTTAGGCTGCGGAGCTACAGTTGTGGAGATCATGCCCCGGCTTATTCCCGAGGAAGACATGGAGCTGTCCCTGGTTATGGAGGAATGTCTTAGAAGGGATGGGATTCACGTGTATACCGGCACTGAAGTACAGCGCATTGAGGACGTGAAGGAAGGAAAGTCTGTAACGATTGCCGGTGAGGGAGGAAAACATAAGCTTGAAGCACAGGTGGTGTTGTTTGCCATGGGGCAGAGCCCGTCGGTTGAGGGGCTGGGATTGGAGGCAGTGGGCGTGGCGCTGAACCGGAGGGGAATTCGGACGAACGAGAGGATGGAAACGAATGTAGACGGGATCTACGCTGCCGGAGATGCAACCGGCGAAATCATGCTGGCCAGTGTGGGAATGGCTCAAGGCATGGTGGCCGCGAATAACGCCATGGGCGGAAATGAAACAATCGATTACCGGGTGGTTCCGAGGGGCATCCGGACGATTCCCGAGATCGGGGCGATAGGCATCACTGAGCAGGAAGCCAAAAAGAGAGGTCTTGATATAAAAATCGGCAAATACCCTCTAAAAGGAAACGCCAAGGCGTTCATTCAGAAGGATCGCAGCGGCTTTGTAAAAATTATCGCCGACGCAAAATCGAAAGAGGTCATGGGGTTGCACATTCTTGGGCCCCAGGCAACGGAACTCATCCACGAGGCCCTCATCATCATGCAACTGAAGGCAACCGTGCAGGATATGGCAACTGCGATCCACGGGCATCCCTGCCTGCACGAAGCGATCAACCGGGCTGCTATGGGTATGCGGTTTTAGAACCACACTGCTGCCCCGATTCTTCAGTAATGGTTTATATTCAGTTATCGGGGGCCTCCTGAGCCCGCCCGCTCCACGAGTGGAGAATCAGTAGACCCCCGTCTGTGGCCGGATCATTTGTCCAGAATATAGACGGCGCCTTCCGTTGCGTTTATCCTGATACGCTGGCCCGACTTGATCTTTGCGGTTCCCTCAAACGTATTCACGATGGTGGGAACACCATATTCACGGCCGATAATCGCAGCGTGGGAGAGTGTTCCGCCTCGATCGGTGACCACCCCGTTGACAATTCCAAAAACCGGGGTCCAGTTCGGATCTGTGCCCGAGCAAACCAAAATATCGCCCGGTTGCACGTGCTTCAAATCCTCATGCTTAAAACACACCCTTGCCGTTCCCTCTCCTTCACCCGAGCAACCACACGTGCCGAACATATCCGCCTTCAGCTCAGGTTTTGGTACCGGCATGTCACCAACCACGATCTTAATGGCAATGGGATCCCCCGAAGGCATCATATCCATCCCAATGGCTTCTTCAATACCTGAGCGCTGCGTAAACAAAGGGGGTTTAGGCTTGGTGTGCCACTGTTCCCATTCAGTGCGTCGTCTTTTGGTGATGAAACGCATATCGTGGTGGGCAGGGTTTATCATGGCCCGGTCAATTTCATCCGGATTGAGCATAAAAACATCTTCAGGCTGGTCGATGGTTCCGTTTTGAGTCAGTCTTCTTCCAATGGCCAGATAGCCACGCCTCATGAAGGAATGCGACATGAGTTCGCAGTAGAGAGCGTGTTCTTCACTAAAAGCGCTGGTCTTGCCGGCCAAGTCAACCAGACCTCGGATAAGCTCCTTTTCGTTCGCAGGGAACTTTGCCAGAAACGCAGCAATGGCACTCTCTCTCTTTTTGACCAGCTCTTTCCTCTTGTCATCGAGGCTGTATTCCATCCCCCGAAGAACCTGGTCCCTGACAAGCCCTAAGGGGGTGGAAGGATCTTCCAGCCAATAGGGCTCGGTGAAGTCAACAAAGCGTCTCATTCTCCAGCCGCCGACCTCATCGGTTTCCAGATAATGCATGAACTGCTTGAACCACTCTTTACCCTTGTCCGACTGTTCCAATTTTGCCTGGATGGCTTCAGGCTGGTTCTCTTTGAAGACATCAGTCAAGCCGAACTCAGTGGCGAGCTTCCCAAATTCCCAAAGCTTCCTGTCCATGTCGTAGACTTTGGTGGGAAAGCCGGCCACCATATCTTGAAACTCGTCAGCATGGTCATTTATCCCGAAACGCTCCTTACAGATATCCTCGAGGAGCATCCAGGCGTTGTAGGATGCGTACATCCCCAAGAAGTGAATCTCAAACATCCTCATGTACATTTTCTTGAGATCCCAGTTGTGATACTTCAATTCCACATTTGAAGCCTTATCGACGTCGACAGCCTTGAGTTTTTTATAAAGGCCCAGTAATTCCTGCTTCATCTTGCCCCACAACCCGTCAAAATCTTCGATCCATGGGCGCATGGCCACTCGGAATTTGGCTTGCCGTTCTTCAATCACTTTTGGGTCCGTGATAGGGAGAAAGCAGGCATAGGACGCTCCTTCCATGTATCTCCCTTCCCAGCCCCCGCACGTAGGGACGCTCAATTCAGCGCAAGCCACTTGCGTCCCGTGACTGTATCCCCGAATCCAGTATTGACCGGCCAAAGGCGTAAGCGGCGGTATACTGTGGCCGGCATCCATGAAAAATGAATGCATCTCCGGAACGTCCACCTCTTCAATGAAGTCATACCCCGGCGCAGCATCCCACAAGCTCTCTCTTGCTTGTTTTTCTTCTCCCATTTTTACCTCCTTTTGCGACTCAGTGAATTACCAAATCATTAAGGGTTTAGAGACGAAAACACACCTTTTCCTATTCCTTTTTGTAGACCTTGCACAGCAAGCCTCTGAAAATGGGCGTTCCCATCTCAGGGCTAAACGGCGGATGGTTGCTTGTCAGTGCATTCAGACTTGATTCAGCAAAGCCATATAGATCTTCAATTCCCTTCTCCGGATACCACCAGCCGTGGTCTCCCACAACCACTCTGGGATCAAGGCTGTGCGTGAACTCCGCCTTATGGGTTATTTTGCCATGCCTGTTTTCAATAACCACCCAGTCGCCATCTTCAATCCCCAGCTTCTTTGCCGTCTCAGGGTGGATATTGAGGATCGGATCGGGCCGTTGGGCCCTTAGACTCGGTATTTGTCTCAGATTGGAATGGCGAAAAACGCCCGGCTTCCTGCAGGTGAAGATCAATGGATACTTCTCCGCCAGGCCGGGGGTACTGTAAGGCGACTCGTGAGGCTCGCGATAGGTGGGTAAAGGATCGGCCCCATTCTCTTCAAGAAAGCCGGAGTATATCTCGATCTTGCCCGATGGGGTGCTGAAACCTTTTTCTTCGTAAAACCGATACTGCTTGGACCCATTGAGTGTACCTACCTGTCTGAATTCATCAAAGGTGATGCGAGATGGTTTCAGCATGTCATCCAGAAACGCCCGCTCATCATTCCAGAAATGCTCTGCCAGTCCCAGTTTCTTGGCCAGTTCGATGTATATTTTGACGTCCGACCAGCACTCACCCGGGTCAACCACTGCTTGTTGAACCTGGGCCGCATAGGGAAACATCATGGAATGGATGGCGTCGTGCTCGAGGTAATGGGCTGCCGGCAGTACAATGTCGCACAATTCGGTTGTCGGTGTCATAAAAAAATCGGTAGCTGCGAAGAACTCCAGTTTTTTCAATGCATCCTTTGTTTCCTGGACGTTGGTCCAGGTGTTGAGCAGATTGGCACCTTGTAGATAGGCTACGCGCGGCTTGTAGGGTTTCTCATGCAAAAGCGCTGCTACAATCCCCTGGGGAAGGGCGTAATGGATAAAAGGGGCCAAATTTTTTTGCGTCTCTCACCGGGGATGTTGTTCTGCATGGTAAATTCCGGAGAGGTCCGATTTACCAACGGCGGTTTTATCCACTTTATCTCTCCGCCCGGCACACCGATATTGCCGCATACAGCCTCCAGAATATAAACGGCGCGGGATACCTGAAGAGCCTGCTCGATTTGCTCCAGGGCATTCCCCGCTTCAATGACGCCCGGTTTGGTGGTGGCATAAAGTCTTGCCGCCTCCCGGAGGGTTGCGGCCGGTACCCATGTAATCTCCTCAACCTTTTGCGGCGAATACTCCTGAACGTGGGGCACAAGTTTATCAAAGCCGAGCGTCCATTGATCGATGAAATCCTTATCAATCAGGCCCTCTTTAATGATTATATGGATCATACCCAGGGCCAAAGCCATGTCTGTGCCCGGCCGTGGTTTTAGCCACAGGGTTGCCTGTTTCGCCATTTCGGTTTCAAAGGGATCAATAACGATCAATTTTGCTCCCTTGGCCCGGGCCTGTCTGATCTTTTCATACACAGGAAGAAATGTTGCCTGGGGATCGGCGCCCCATACGACGATACAGGCCGGAGGGTGGTCGTAATCCTGAGAAATGAAGTCCCCGACGGTCAGCTTCATCCCGTTAATTCTCGGATGAAAACAGACATATGCCATGGATGTGATGTTGGGTGAACCAAAGGCATTGGCCATTCTGGTGAAGACGTTATCCTGCATACCCTTGGCAGCCCCTCGCAACCAGAGCACGGATTCCGGACCATACTCGGCCTTGGCCCTGTTCATTTCGTCTGCTAAAGTGCCGAGGGCATCCTCCCAGGAGATTTGTCGCCATTTCCCTTCACCCCTCTGCCCGGCCCTCTGTAATGGATGTCTCAAACGCTTGGGGTGATTGAGAAATTCTAGAGAAGCCAGTCCCTTTGGGCATAAGAGCCCCCTGCTCGTTGGAGATTCGGGGTTCCCTTCTATTTTGGTAATCTGCCCATTCTCAACGTGTGCCAGAACACCGCAGTCACAGTGGCATATGGCACAAGTGGTTCTGACAATTCCGTTCTTAACCATGCTTACTCCTCTTTGTTAATTCGAACAATTGGTCCAGACAGTATGAACCTATAAAAAACGCGCCAGAGGATTTCCCTCGTGAGGTGAGGATGAATGGCGTCGGATTTTAATGGAACACAAGGGGTTTGTGCCCCGCCGTTGTTAAATCGCGAAATAGGCAACGTCAATTTTGCTGCCGATCTTTTGCGTATATTTTATTTTTATAATAACATACCGGCAAATTCAAATTCATTTTATGCGGGTAGGTCATTCAAAAAATTTATATGAAAAACGCTTAATGGTTGCTAATCGAAAGCGTAAAGGGATATAATAATTTGGTTAAACGCAATTGAATCAACCGATCTTCAAAAAAGCGAACCTGCACGCACTTATGAATACACGGCGGCAAAATGCAGTGCTTTTTATTGAATAGCCGCCGAACGATGCCCAACATCAAATTCAACAAGCGCATCATACAGGAAAGCACGATGATAAATCTTCATCATTTCAGGATTTTCTATAATGTGGCAAGACGCATGAGCCACACCAAAGCAGCCGATGACCTTTGTATCACCCAACCTGCGGTGACAAACCAAATAAAAGTCTTTGAAGAAAAGTTAGGCCTGAAGCTTTTTATAAGGAAGCTAAATAAGATCCATCTTACTGAAGAAGGTAAGGTTTTTTTCAAGTATGCCCAGAGACTTTTCGACCTTGAAGTAGAGATTGAACAAGTGGCAAACGATCTTAAGGGCCTAAAAGCCGGCACGGTAGCGCTAGGTGTATTAAGAATGTATTCTCCCATCTTCATGCATTTGCTGATCAACCAATTTCACAAGGTTTATCCGGATATTATTGTAAAAGTGAATGAAGCCGGGTCTCTCGATCTCATTCAACGCCTCCTTGATTTTCAAAACGAGTTAATTATTTGCCTTAAAGTTGAAGAAAATCCTGACATTATTTTCAAGCCTTTTTGCCGGGAAGATTTGGTAGTCGTGCTACCCTCAGATCATGGGCTCGCCAAACGAAAGGTGATTTCAATTCGAGAATTGGCTGACGAGAAAATTATCCTCAGGGAAAAAGGATCTGCATGCCGGTATCTTGTCAGCCAGTTCTTTGAATGGAATCAAATATCCCCGCAGATCCTCACGGAAGCAGACAGCACGGAACTAATAAAATATATGATTCGCAAGAGAGAGGGCATTTCCTTTCTATCGAGGATAGTTGTATCTGAAGAAATCGAAAAGGGAATTCTGGCCGCAGTTCCCCTCGCAGGTAATCCAATCTCCTTGGTCATCAATATCGCTTACCGAAAGAATCATGCTTTGTCACGCCCTGCGCAACTCCTTCTCAACGTCTTGCAGGCGCTGGTGCCAAGTGACAAGCCGTTTGGGAGCGTTTCTAGCCTTATCAGTACATTGAAGGCATCAAACGCCGCTTAACTCATCCAACGGAACGCATTTGTGTGGATGCAGGAGATTTGGTCAGGTGAGAGTGCCGATTGAAAGAATAACCAGCAGAATTTGTGACCTCCAAAGGTGATAAAATTGGTTTGAGATATAGCCCCATGGCTTTTACCGAGCAGGGAGTTGCAATGCTATCGAGCGTTTTGCGGAGTAAAAGGGCCATCCAAGTCAACATACAGATCATGCGGGCCTTTACGCAACTCCGCCGGATGCTTTCAACACACAAAGACTTGAAGAATAAAATCGAAGCCATGGAGAAAAAATACGATAATGTCTGGTACGTCAGCTATAGAAAAACAACCGGCATCGGCGGTGACGTCAGTGGCAAGGTTTCCAAGGGCATGCTGGTGTTGCATGGAAAATGCACCCGCCGCGGCGGGGAAGTGGTGCGGGTCATTGAGAATGAATGATCGGCTTGTTTTCATATTTATGGAAATCCCTGAAGTTCAGCCTTGGCGACTGAGCGAAGCGGGCGGTGAATGCTCTTTCAAATCAAGTCACGAACCAACAATGAACAGCAAAAATCGATCAGACATAAAACCAGGCATCCGGGTTCGGGTTGTTCAGAAACAGGATCAGCACACCGGCAAACTGACGGAAGGACCGTCAAGGATATCCTGCCGAAGTTTCACACCCATCCACATGGCATCAAGGTTCGCCTGACAGACGGCATTGTCGGGAGAGTGAAGGAAGTTCTTGAGGAGCTGCAATGATCATGGCTGAAAACAGATAGGCGATGCACAGGAAACTTATAATTTTAGAGGCGCTCATGGGCGTGTATCGCGTAGGATGGGTAGAGCGCAGCGAAACCCATCAAAATTCTGCGGCAATCACGATTTCCTTACAAAGAAAATTTCGAGGATGAAAACGCGGTTTTAAGGCCCCAGAACGAGTATTTTTGGAAAGATATTTCATAAATATCAATATGATGGCTTGGTCCGACCCGGCTGGGCAATTTAATATTTGACGTTTTGTGCAGATAAAGGGAAAATAATTCTACATAACAACATAATGAGGATTCTGAAATGAACGCAGTCATGTTCTATATCATTCTCGCTATTTCGGCCGGTTTTTGCCTGCCTACCCAGGCCGGCATCAATTCCCGGTTGAACCTCTGGACACATTCACCGATCCTGGCTGCTGCCATATCGTTTGCCGTAGGAACAGCAGGTCTCGTTGTCTACGCTGTCATCCTGCGCATCCCGCTGCCCGCGATGTCAAGCTTGAAGGAAACGCCATGGTGGATATGGACAGGTGGATTTCTGGGCGCGTTTCTGGTTGCGGCGACGGTTGTTCTGGCCCCCAGGCTCGGCGCGGCTTCCATGATCGCTCTGATCGTGACGGGCCAGATGGCTGCATCCGTTTTGCTGGATCACTTCGGCTTGATCGGTTACCCGGTTCACCCGATCAATGTCTGGCGGATCTGCGGGGCGCTTATGCTGGTAGGCGGCGTCGTTCTCATCAGAACCCACTGATCAAGGATTCTGAATATACACCAACAACCATGGGGTCACAGCACGTAGCACGTAGGATGGGTAGAGCGCAGCGAAACCCATCATGGCATAACAACAATATACAAAAACCAGGACAACAGGAAAATCCTGCCGGTTTTTTGCCGGGCCGCAACCCGTCATCGCGGACATGATCCGGGATCCATAAATGGTTTTTTAATTAGAAAGGAATTGCAATATGCCGTACTTCAGTATCGACACCAACCAGACACTTGAAGCATCAAAAACAAAGGAAATCATGAAAAAAGCTTCTGTTTTGATTGCCGGTCTTGTCGGCAAGCCTGAATCCTATGTCATGGTTTCCATCAAGCCGGATATGCCCTTGATCTTTGCTGAAGCTGATGATCCAGCTGCCTTTGTGCGCCTGAAAAGCATTGGACTGGCCAAAGACCGGTGTACAGAGTTTTCAGAAAAGATCTGCGGTTTTATCCTGCAGGAGCTCGGAATCCCCAAAGACCGGGTATTCATCGACTTCAAGGATCTTGAACGAAAGTTGTTTGGCTGGAATGGCAAAACCTTTTAATCTTTAAATTGGGAAAATAGTCAAGGGCAGACCCCATTTACAGCAGCAAAAAGAGTCAAAAGCGGATCCTGTTGTGCAAGAGGATGAAAATAGAAACTTATAATTTTAGGGGCCCATTGATTCACACATTCCCGACAAACCCAACAGCCGCTTGCAGCGATACCGCCTGACGCCGAAGGGCAAAGCCGTTATTGATGCGCACCGTAGACATGACACCAAGAGCGGGGATTCGTAATATAATAAAAAATCAAAGTTCGAGATGAGAAGTGATCGGTGAGCGTCGCAGTCGAGAGTGAGTCTTTTGTGAGGGCGATGAAAACGAAACTCGGTCATAGAGCTAAAGGGCGCAAGGCGATTGGCGGGGACGACAGCTCCGGTCTGAGGGAATCCCAACCGCCATAAAAGGGCGATTTTGGGTATGAAAACGCAGTTCTAAGGCCTCAGAACGCGTATTTTGGGGATGAAATTTCTAAATATCAATATGATGGCTTGGTCCGAGCCTGGCCGAACCCTGGCCGACTGGCCGATAGGATGAAGAAATGGCTGAAAAGACATCAACTAATAAGACATCAGAAAAGAAAGAATATAAAGTTCTTGTTGCGATTGATTTCTCTCCATGCTCGGCTCATGCTCTTAAAAGTTCAACACTCATAATGGGTCGAAAACCAGATCGAATCTTTGCTCTACATGTAATAGATCATGACTTCATTGAAAGATGCATTACAAGCCGACTTGGTACAGAATCTCAAATAAAAAAGACCCTATTTGTCGATGCAAAAGAAAAACTAAAGCAATTCCTTCAAGATCAAAATATGGCGACAAATTCAATAGAAACAGAAGTATGTGAAGGCACGCCTTTTATTGCGATCAATAGAAAGGCTATCGAGAAAGATGTCGATATCGTCATTATGGGAACACATGGCACATCAGGGGATATTAAAAATATTTTTTTTGGAAGTACTACCGAAAGAGTTCTCCGATTTATTAAACGACCCGTTCTTTGTGTTCCTATTGAGGAAGATCGTAAGGAATGAAATAAATTGTGAAGGGTAAGGACATCGCATTTCAGCAAAGAAGCTATTGATTATGTGAAAAATATAGAAAGTAAAATAATACTAATCGACGGCCAGCGCTTAGCGGAGTTAATGATCGAGAATAATGTCGGTGTTTCTTCAGTCGCATCATATGAAATAAAAAAGATTGATACAGATTATTTTATTGAAGAATGAAACATCTCAATCCAACATTTGAATGGTATTGTGGAATTAGTGTGAACATAGTGACAGTGCAGATTGGGGTCGGGCCACAATAACTGTTTGAAATAACAATTAAAAGGCTTCAAAAAAAGACTAAAAACATGCTTAAATCCACATTTTTGGGGTCGAAAGCAACAGTTTATGAAGCAAAGAGGGTCAGACTAACACTTTTCAACCTTCCAACGCTCAAGAAAGGATTCTATTGATTCTGGGTATGCATTCCCACGCCGGAGCGTGGGAACGAGGAAATGTTACGGAAGAGGGTGAATGGATAGAGACGGAATCGTTTGCATATTCTGTGGTGGCAGGGCAG
>CAYTAQ010000076.1:0-18794 GCA_964435695.1 uncultured Desulfobacterales bacterium
TCGCGCCACTACCCCCTCAAGATAGCGTGTCTACCAAGTTCCACCACTTCGGCACGTAGGATGCCTGATCTGCTTACTCCGCCTTGTCCTGAGCAGCGGGCTGCTGCTGCGCCGCAGGAGCTGCCGGTGCTTCTTTGGTTGCATCAGGTGCAGGCACCGTTGCCTCAATGGGAGCGGGCGAGTCAATCACAATGGATTCCCCGGTTCTTTTGCCATAGATGTAAGCAAGTGATAGGGATGTAATCATAAACACGATTGCCGCCACTGTGGTGGCTTTGCTCAAAAATGTGGAAGCACCGGTGCTTCCGAACAAGGTTTGGCTGGAGCCTCCGCCAAAGGCAGCGCCCATGTCAGCGCCTTTGCCGGTTTGCAGCAGAACAATCATGATCAGGGCAACACAAACGATAACATGTATAACAATGATAAGTAGAGACATATGGTTTTTTGGTTTTAAGTTTTTGGTTTTAGGTTAATAGCGTATAATTTTACTGAAGGTGTCAGCGTCCAAGCTGGCACCGCCCACCAACGCACCGTCTATATCAGGCATCCCCATCAACTCGGCGATGTTATTCGGCTTGACGCTTCCGCCATATAAAATCCGGATGGATTGAGCAAATTCGCTGCCGAATTTTTTCTCAAGCAGGGAACGCAGAAACCGATGAACTTCCTGAGCCTGTTCGGATGTGGCGGTTTTACCGGTTCCGATAGCCCACACCGGTTCGTAGGCAACAACCAGCTTTTCCAAATTCCCTGAAGCGAATCCTTGTAAACCAAATGAAACCTGTTTGTCAAGAACAGAAAATGTAAAATTGGATTCGCGCTCCTTTTCAGATTCGCCGATACAAAAAATCGGGATCAAATCATGGGCAATTGCGGCTTTGATTTTTTTATTCACGGCTTGATCCGTTTCTCCGAAAAATTGACGCCGCTCGGAATGGCCGAGAATGACGTACCGGCAGCCTGCCGATTTCAGCATGGACGGTGATATCTCCCCGGTAAACGCACCTTCTTTTTCCCAGAAAAGGTTCTGGGCGCCGAGACCGATGGGGCTGTTGTTGATGATTTCAGACACCTGGGACAGCGCTGTAAAGGGTGGGGCGATCATGATGTCCCTTGTGCCGGCGTCTTTGACCAGTTCCATAAGACGTCGCGCCGTGTCCACTGCTTCATCACAGGTTTTATACATCTTCCAATTGCCGGCAATGAATGGAATTCTCGAGCTCATTATCCAATCTCCTGTATTCTTTTTTAAAGCATTTTGCCGATCATGGCCGCAAGATCCACCATCCTGGTGGAATATCCGGCTTCATTGTCATACCATGATAAAATTTTTATCATATCGTCAAGGACATAGGTGGTTTGCGCGTCCACAATGGACGATAGTGTCACGCCGTTGTAATCCGTAGAGACCAGTGGAAGATCGGAGTAACCCAGAATGCCGGCAAGCGAGTCTTCGGCGGCATTTTTCAAGGCCGCATTGACTTCCGATACCGTGACGCCGGATTTATCAATGGTGGCAACCAAATCCACCAGGGAAACATTGGGTGTCGGAACGCGGATGGCAAGCCCGTTCAATTTCCCTGACAGTTCCGGCAGGACCAGTGCCACTGCTTTGGCGGCGCCGGTTGTGGTGGGAATCATGGAGAGGGCTGCAGCCCGCGCACGCCGGAGGTCTTTGTGAGGAAAGTCCAGCAGGCGCTGATCACCGGTATATGAGTGAATGGTCGTCATGAGCCCTGCTTTGATACCGAAGTTTTCAAGAAGGACCTTGGCTACCGGCGCCAGGCAATTGGTGGTGCAAGATGCATTGGAAATGATGTGGTGCTGTTTTGGATCGTATTTGTTGGAGTTGACGCCCATGACGATGGTGATATCCGGGTCCTTGGCCGGTGCTGAAATAATCACTTTGCGCGCACCTGCAGTCAGGTGCTTGGCGGCACTGTCACGGTCCCTGAAAAGGCCGGTGCATTCAGCGGCAATATCCACGCCGAAATCTTTCCACGTGAGATTTTCAGGGTCTCTTACCGCTGTATAAGCGATGGATTTTCCATCTACCATAATGGCGTCATCTTTTGCAGTTATATCCAGGTCGAGTTTGCCATGAACCGAATCATACTTAAGCAGATGCGCCATGGTGGCGGCATCTGTCAAATCATTGATGGCAACCACCTCGACGTCCGGATGTTTCAATGCAGCCCTGAAAACAAGACGTCCGATTCTTCCAAAACCGTTGATACCTATTTTTATAGCCATTTTAATCCTCCTGCTTCGTTGTTTAAAGACCAAAAGAAAATGCGGGAGTTACGATCGCTTGTTGCCTTTCAAAATGCCACTGGCCATCGAAATGCTTTTTTTGCCGTATTCTTCAAGGCATTCGGCAAGCTTGGTAAGCTCCGAGTTTTTACGGAAATTGACTGCTTTAATCAGGATCGGCAGGTTAACACCCGATAGGACTTCGACGTGTCCTTCCTCTAAAAAAGAATAGCTCAGGTTGGACGGGGTCCCGCCGAACATATCCGTCAAAATCAGGACACCTTCGGTCGATTTCACCTGTTTGATGCCTTTGACGATTTTATTACGCAGCACGTCGACGCTTTCATTCAAATCGATGGAAACAGGGGTGACGGACTCAATTTTACTGCCCACAATAAATTCTGCGGCGTCGATCAATGCATGGGCAAGCTGCCGGTGTGTTACGATAACGATACCTATCATGTGTTTTTTTCCAATCTATAATATACGTTCCCTTCGTTGTCATACAAAGGGGTCCATAGTCAAGAATCTGTTTTCAATCCTTCATCATTCCGCATTTTCACGCCGGAGGCGTGATTGGCATTCGATATCTGACTTTTTGCCCCGGATGGGCAGATCCTTTCCGGGTCTTTCAGCAGAGGGGGAGGGTTGATATTAAAATCAGAAATCTTCATCCTCCCCTTCAATGACGTTGAAAATTTCTTCACGATCGGCAGCGTTCATCAATTTTCCGCGAAAGGATTCATTTTTCAACAATCTGGATATCCTCGCCAAAAGTTTTAAGTGAAGGCCTGTTGAATTTTCAGGGGTCAGCAATAAAAAAAAGATATAGGTCGGCTTGCCGTCCATGGATTCAAAATCGATGCCGTTTCGGCTCAAGCCAAAACCCAGAACAAGGCTTTCAAGGTCTTTCAGTTTTCCATGAGGAATGCCGACACCACCGCCTATGCCGGTGCTGCCGAGTCGTTCCCGGTCCATGAGTACTCTTACCAACAGGTCCCCACTGACGCCGGAAATTTTGGATACCGGTGCAACCAGTTCTTCCAGAACACTCTTTTTGTCCGTCCCTTTTAGATCTTCTAAAATGGCTTCCTTCGGTAATACTTCAAGAATTTTCATATTCAATTCACCGCATTAGCTATTCGGCTGAATGAGACCGTAATGCCCATCCTTCCTTCGGTAGATCACATTGACCTGATCGTTTCTTGCATTCGTGAAGACAAGAAAATTGTCATGGATCAATTCCATCTGCATGATGGCTTCATCAATGTCCATGGGCTTGTACTCGATATGTTCGACCTTGATGTGTCGTTCATAGTCATCTTCCGGGAAAGCAGCTTCCGCCTGGACGTCGCTTCGCCCTTTCTGTTTGGGAGCAGGTCTTCTTTCCCTGATTTTCTGTTTGTGTTTTTTAATCTGTTTTTCAAGTTTATCCAGTACCATATCAATGGCCGAATACATATCGTCGGTTTCTTCTTTGCCAATGATGTTCAGTCGATCGCCGCTGATGCTGATCTCCGCAATATGTCTGAATTTTTCAACCGATAACACAACATTTGCTTCTGCGGGGTTGTAAAGAAATTTATCGAATCGATTCAGCTTGTCCGTAACATAGGCCCTTAAATTTTCGGAGGAGTCCAGGTTTTTAAACGTTACAGATGTCTGCATATAAGACCTCCCTATAATTGTTTGCGTTTATTGGACGATAAAACACCCAGTATTTCGCGATATTTTGCAACGGTTCTGCGTGCGATATCAATATTTGATGATTTTAGAATTTCTGCCATTTTACTGTCGCTGTATGGTTTTCTGGAATCCTCGCTCTCAATGAGCCGTTTGATTTTTTCCTGCACACTGGCGGATGCAATGGCATCGCCATAGACCCGATTGATAGAACTATTGAAGAAATATTTCAATTCAAAAATTCCTTGCGGGGTATGTGCGTATTTATTGTTGGTGACCCGGCTGACGGTTGACTCATGCATGCTGATATCTTCGGCGACATCCCGTAAAACCATTGGCTTCAGGTGAGCGATGCCATTCTCAAAAAATTTTCGTTGGAACTTCAGTATGCTTTCCATAACCTTATAGATGGTTTTTTGCCGTTGATGGATGCTTCTAATGATCCAGGCAGCAGACCGGAGCTTTTCTTGCAGGTATTCTTTTGTTTCCGCCGATATTTTTTCTCCCCGGGATATCGCCTTTTTATAATACGCATTGACCTGAAGCCTCGGCAGACCGTCATCATTGAGGACGATGACAAAATCATTTTCCGATTTATAAACATAGATATCGGGGGTGATGTACTGCACTTCTTCTGCACTGAACTGGCGGCCGGGTTTGGGCTCAAGACCCTTGATTACGTTGACGGCGGCGATGACGTCTTCCATCCGTACTTTCAATGCGCGGCAAATGGCCCTGTAATTTTTGTTCTCCAAATGGTTCAAATGGTCGGAAATGATGCCCGTAAGGAGTTCATTGTCTCTCAAATCGAAATGCCGGACTTGAATCATCAAACACTCTTTGAGATCGCGGGCACAGACGCCGATCGGATCAAAGGATTGCAGCACCGAAAGGACGCCTTCCACTTTTTCCAGCGGTGCATTCGTGAGGGTGGCGACTTCATCCAGGGTGGTATCCAGGTATCCGTCCTTATTCAGGTTGCCGATAATGAGGCTTCCGATTTCTTTTTCTTCTTCGCTGGGAGATGTCATGAGAAACTGCCAGAGCAGGTGGTCGACCAGCGACTCTTTTTTGGCGATGAAAGCATCAAAGCGGGGCGCTTCTTTCCCTTCTGATTCGCCTGCCATTCTTCCGGGGGCGTTATATTCTTCGATATAATTACTCCAGTCGATATCCTCCGGAAGTTTTTCATCGATGGTTACCTCGGTTACCGCTTTTTCAGCGGAGGACGCTTCTAACTCGGATTCATGTTGTTCATCCGTCGTTTCTTTGACGAGGATGTCCTGAATCTCTTCAAGTGCTGGATTTTCTTCGAGTTCCTGGTTAATTTTATCCACAAGTTCCAATCGTGATAATTGGAGAAGTTTAATCGCCATCTGGAGCTGCGGCGTCATGATGAGCTGTTGCGTTAATTTCAGTTGTTGCCGAAGTTCGATTGCCATACTATAACCTGAATTCGTCTCCTAAATAGATTCTTCTGGCGATTTCACTTGATGCGATTTTTTCCGGTGTGCCCGCCTCGATTACTTTTCCGTCACTTAATATATACGCTTTATCACAAACCTCAAGGGTTTCCCTTACATTATGGTCGGAAATTAGAATTCCGATGTTTCTTGTTTTAAGATGTTCGATAATCTTCTTGATGTCGATAACCGCCAAGGGATCGATGCCGGCAAAGGGTTCATCCAGCAATATGAACGCAGGATTTGTTACCAGGCACCGGGTTATTTCAAGCCGCCGCCTTTCTCCGCCCGACAGCGAACTGGCCCGCTGCTGGCAAAGGTGCTGGATCCCCAATTCACCCAGAAGATTCATCGCGCGATCTTCTCGTTCTGATTTTGATATTGACATGGTTTCGAGAATGGCCGTCACGTTCTGTTTGACGGTCAGTTTCCGGAATACCGACGCCTCCTGGGGAAGATACCCCAGGCCGTTTCTTGCCCGTTGATACATGGGCATTTGGGTAATTTCTTCCTTGCCCAGGGACACCCGGCCTGAATCCGGTTTTATCATGCCCACCGTCATATAGAAAGTCGTTGTTTTGCCGGCGCCGTTGGGCCCGAGGAGTCCGGTCACTTCACCGCTTTCAACATCAAGACTTACCGAATTGACGACCTTCCGCCCATGATAAGCCTTCACCAGGTTTTGAACGGATAATGTGGTCATTGGTCACTGTTTTTCTTGGGGGATACTAGTCCGCCTTCCTGGGAGTAAAAAAACGCTTCTACACGTTTTTCTTTGCCGCTTTCTACTTGAATCCGTCCGTCATCCCTGAAAAGGGTAATCTTGTTTCCGGATATGGAATTGCTGCCGCTGATAATTTTCGTATTGATTCCCGATAAAATAACAATTCTTTTATCAGCAAGATAATCAGCATGTTCCGTCGTAGCCACCTGGTTGTCAAAAATAATTTTGACGTTTCCTTCCGCAATGATCCTGCTGATAATATCCGTATCGGCAGCCGGTTGTTGCTGTACTGCCGACTGTTCGCGGTAGAAAACTTTCAATCGGTCCGATGTGATGACGGTTGTTCCCTGGATCGCCTTGACATTACCGGTAAATTCGGCATTTTTCTCGTTGGTGTTGGTAGTCAAGGTGTCCGCCGTGATATAAATGCGGTTTTCATCATCGGCTTTGTTCGGCTCAGACGATGTTTCTTCAGCAACCATTGGCAATGATATAAAAATGACGGCTATCAGACAAACAGCGGTATGCCTGTAAAAATGGAGATTTCGTATATTATAATGTAACATTCTCAAAAATGATTCCTTGTACATTTCCTTTGAAGGTTGCTACCTGCGTCTTCAGGTCATAAGATGCTGTATCCGCAAACAGCTGAAACGCATCGGCCAAAATTTTTACAGGCGCATCCGAAAAAATGACGCCGGCTTTATGGGTATATTTCAGTTTGTCCGCCTGAATTTTCACCATGCCGTCATCCGCGATAACATTTCCCGTTGCTTTTATATCGCGGCTTTCGGTATTTAAATAGCCTTTTTCGGCTGATAAACGAATGGTCTTTCCATTACGCATAAAAAAAGTAATGTGCAAGTCGTTAAACACGGCCTGCTTATCCTGTTCCATGAAATCGGCTGATGCTGCTTTCAGACTCCACTCTTTAATGCCGTTTTTTGTCGACGTCTGGGTGATGTTTTCAATTGAAATGGAGGCATCATCCTGAACGGCCTTCAGAAGCATCTCCTGCGGATTCGATACCGTTCTATATCCGATAAAAACACCCAGTACAATCCCAATTGCCAGAAGAATAATAAAAAATAAAATGAACTTAATGCTTTTATTCCATTTTATTTTGCCTGCCGACTGCTGAATTCCGGATTTCAAGTCGGTTCCCCCAACCCGGATAAACCGTAACCACAAAGAACACAAAGGTTTTTTCTTTCTTTTATCCTTCGTGTCTTTGTGATTGAAAAAGTATGGTCATAAAATACACAACCATTGCGATTAAGGTACGAACAGCTCTTCGATCCGGTCCCAGAACCCTTTTGATTTAAGAATTGCATCGCAGACTTCTCGAACCGCCCCGGCGCCGCCCTTGGCACGCGTTATCTGATCAGCCTCTTCCAAGACGCGTTCGTGAGCATCCGACACGGCTATGCCGAGTCCAACGCTGTGAAACATGGGCAAATCCAGCAAGTCATCTCCCATAAAGGCTGTCTGATCCGGCGGTATGCCTGTTTTTTCCGCAATCTGCTCAAGGGTGGATGCTTTATCAAAAACACCTTCAAACAGAAGATCAACACCGAGATTGTCACACCGGTGTCGCAGCGCCTTTGATTTTCTTGCGGTAACAATGCCGACCTGAATACCGGCTTTCAAGAGAAGATGAATGCCCAGTCCGTCCTTGGAATTAAAGACCTTGGTTTGTTCACCCGAGTCATGGTAGACAATGCTGCCATCCGTCAGGACGCCGTCAACGTCCAGCAGCAATAATTTGATGTCCTTGAAGCTGTTGATTTCTATCATGCTGAACCATCCATACCGTTAGAGAGCTTCATGTATGCGTTTGAGCTGCTTGAGCAGCATTTTAAAATCGTTGTTTGTTTTCAATGAGTTGGGTCCGTCACAGCGGGCGTGGTCAGGATCCGGATGAACTTCGAAAAACAGACCGTCGGCGCCGGCGGCGATGGCGGCTCTTGCCAGATACGGGGCGAATTCTCTTTGCCCGCCCGAGCTGGCGCCTTGCCCGCCCGGCAGCTGCACACTGTGGGTGGCATCAAAAATGACCGGACAACCGGTGCGCTGCATGATGGCGATGCCCCGGAAATCAACCACGAGGTTGTTATAGCCGAACATGGATCCCCTTTCAGTGAGCAAGATATTGTTATTCCCCGTGGATTTTACTTTTTCGACAACGTTCATCATGTCCATTGGGGCCAGGAATTGACCCTTTTTGATATTAACAGGCTTGCCTGAACGGGAAACCGCCAGCAGGAAATCCGTTTGCCGGCACAAAAAGGCGGGGATTTGGATGATATCCAGAATTTTTGCCGCTTCTTCGATTTCACTTACGCTATGAACATCGGATAGCACCGGAATCCCCAATTCGGATTTGATACGTTCCAGTATCTCCAACCCTTTTTCGATGCCGGGTCCCCGATAGGAATGAAGGGAAGTCCGGTTTGCCTTGTCATAGGAAGCTTTGAGAACAAAAGGGATGCTCAGCGATTGCGTTACGTTTTTAAGAAAGGATGCGATTTCATAGGTTGTCTGATAATCTTCGATAACACAAGGGCCTGAAATCAATAAAAAAGATTGATCTTTTCCGATGTTGATAGTTCCTATTTTCATATCGAAATTGTTATGCTCCTCAATTTTAGCGCTGGTTTGTTTTTTTCTTCTTTTTTAAAATTTCGTGTTTTCGTGATAGATTTTGTTCTTTGATATTTCACTTGACCCCCTGGATCCTTTACTTCATTTTTATCCTGCACACATCGAAAAGTCAAGAAACGAAAAAGAGGCCTTGATTAGCATGCGTTTACCTGGTATTGTTCGGGGTCAATTCAAAAGCGGAAAGGATTTGCATAACTCATTGAAAGATAAAAATAAAAATAAAAAATTGATTCTAGTGATTTGTATCGGCCTGCTCATTATCATTCCCGTGTCATGGGTGTTGATGGTCCGGATGGAAAGCGAAATACCGGGCCTCAGCATCGATCTTCCAATGCCTGAAATCGGTGCGGAAAAAACCCTTAATGTCCATTTTCAGGATAAAAAGAGCGGGTTGAAGCGCGTATGGATCGGTATCTTTGCCGATGGAAAGGAATCCATTCTTTTGGAAAAGGATTTTCCGACTGCCGGCATGTTGCAAACGGGCGTACAAAAAGCGATATCCCTGGAGATCACAATCAAACCTAAAAATCTGGGGTTGAAAGACGGTGCTGCAACGCTTCGACTGATGGCGGTGGACCATTCATGGCGGGATTGGGGAAAGGGAAACCGTGCCTATCTGGAAAAAGAGATCGTCATAGACACAAAGCCGCCTGCCGTCGAGGTATTAACCAAGGCGCACAATATCAATCCGGGAGGAGCAGGCCTGGTGCTTTACAAGGTATCGGAACCGTGTCATGAAAGCGGCGTAATGGTCGGCGAACAATTTTTTCCCGGTTACAAAGCATCATTGAAAGATCCGGACGTGATGATGGCCTTTTTTGCATTGAACTACCGGCAGAGGGCCGGAATCGATATTTTTCTAACGGCCGTTGACAGGGCCGGAAACAAATCCAGGGAATGGTTTCCCTACTACATCCGAAAACAGGCGTTCAAGCAGGACAGCATCAACATTACCGACCGGTTTCTTGAAAGGAAAATGCCCGAATTCAGCAATGAACCGCTGCCGGAAAATTCATCGCTTATTGATAAATATTTATATGTAAACAGCACGTTAAGAAAAAAGAATAAAGAAAAAATTGAAGCGTTGACCCGCCATGGCGATGCAACCATGTACTGGGAGGGCGTATTCTTGAGGCTCCCCAAATCGGCCAACCGTGCGGGATTTGCCGACCATCGGATATACCGGTATAACGGTCGCACCGTGGATGAGCAGGACCATCTGGGTGTTGACCTGGCATCGGTCGAACATTCACCGGTGCCGGCAGCCAACACCGGTAAAATTGTTTTTGCCGGTCGGCTCGGAATATATGGGAATGCCATTATCATCGACCATGGATTCGGTCTTTTCAGCATGTATGCCCACCTCAGCCGCATGGACGTTGAAACCGGCCACATGCTTAAAAAGGGAGAGATCATTGGCCGGACCGGCATGTCGGGGCTTGCCGGCGGCGATCATCTGCATTTTGGTATGATGATACAGCATACATTTGTAAACCCGATCGAATGGTGGGACGCCATGTGGATAAAAAACAATATCACAAGCAAGATCGAAAGCTTTGGAGGATAAAAATGGCGGCATTCAAAATCAATAAATCCTATCATCAAATTAATGAAAAAATAAAAGCCGGTGAAGCCGTTGTCGTAACGGCTGAGGAAATGATCAGCATGGTGCAAGAGGCCGGATCGGTTGAGACGGCGAGCCATGTTGATGTTGTTACTACGGGCACGTTTGCCCCCATGTGTTCATCCGGTGCTTTCATCAATTTCGGCCATGCATCTCCCGGCATCAAGGCTTCAAAAGTATGGCTGAACAATGTTCCGGCATATGCGGGGATTGCGGCGGTGGACTGTTATATCGGAGCGACGGAGCCACGTGAAGACGATCCGTTAAACAAAGTTTATCCGGGAGAATTCAGTTATGGCGGCGGGCACGTGATTCAGGATCTGGTAGCCGGCAAGCAGGTGCATCTCAAAGCAACAGCCTATGGGACGGATTGTTATCCGAATAAACGCATCGAAAAACAGATTGCCTTGCGAACGCTTCCGAATGCCGTATTGTGCAATCCCAGAAATGGATACCAGAATTACAATTGCGCCATCAATACCACCAAAAAGACGATCTATACATACATGGGCACCTTGAAACCCCGTATGGGCAATGCCAACTACTGCTCCGCCGGCCAGTTAAGCCCTCTGTTTAACGATCCCTATTATAAAACCATCGGTCTGGGGACAAGAGTATTTTTAGGCGGCGGCGAAGGCTATGTAACCTGGAGTGGCACGCAGCATAAGCCTTCTGTTAAAAGAACGCGAAAAGGAATACCTGAGACGCCGGCGGGAACGTTGTTTGTCATGGGAGACCTGAAACAAATGAAACCCAAATGGCTGGTGGGTGTCAGTATTCAGGGGTATGGCTGTTCGCTGGCGGTGGGTCTCGGAGTTCCCATACCCATATTGAATGAAGAAATGGCCACCTTCACAGCTGTCTCCGACGAAGCGATATTTACCCAGATCATTGATTATGGAGTTGATTATCCTGAGGGAAAATCAAATAGTTATGGAAGAGTCAGCTATGCGGAACTTAAAAGCGGCTCCATAAAGGTAAAGGACCGCACCATTTCCACCGTGCCCCTGTCGAGCGTGGTAAGGGCCAGAGAAATAGCACAATTGCTGAAAAAACAGATATCTCAAGGTAAATTTTTATTGGGAGAACCGCAATTCACGCTGCCAATGCGTTGAGTGCCATGACCGAAACCCTGCGAACATTTATCGCCATTGAGCTTCCGGAGAGGATTCATGCCGGCATACGGCAGCTCCAGAACGACCTGAAGAAATACCGCTTCAATGTCAGATGGGTACGGACGGAAAACATTCATCTCACCATAAAATTTCTGGGGAATATTCAAGCGTCGGATGTTCAAAGTGTTGGCCAGGCGATTGCCGATGCCGCAGCAACCCGGGACGTCTTTGAGCTGAAAGCTTCAGGAATCGGTGTGTTTCCGAATATCAGAAACCCGCGGGTGCTTTGGACTGGTTTGAGCGGAAATGTGCAATCGCTCCGGTCGCTTTACCTGTCCCTTGAAAATCATCTGGATGAACAGGGATTTAAAAAAGAAAAGCGACCGTTTAAAGGGCATCTCACGCTCGGCAGGGCCAAAGGAACAATCGATGCCCGACAGCTGCTGGATGCGATCGTTACATGCGGGGGATTTTCGTCGGATGCTTTTGCCGTCCGGCACCTGACGTTTTTTCAAAGTCATCTGCAAGAGGGAGGGGCGGCGTATACCCGGATTATAAGGGCGCCTTTGGTTGAGTGCACGAAAAAATAATTCGGGTCTATCGTGTTTGCTGTGGCTCTTATTGGTAACGCAATAAATTTTTATTAATTGTTAATTTTCAATGACGAATGAACAATTGTCAACGAAGACCTTATCCAGGAGGACAATATGACCATTCCACCGGAAAAAGAAAAAGCAGTCGATAGCGCCATCGTTCAGATTGAACGCCAATTCGGAAAGGGCTCAATCATGAAATTGGGCGGCCAACCCATCATCAAAGTCCCCGTGATTTCAACCGGTTCAATTGCTCTTGATAAAGCGCTGGGCATCGGCGGACTGCCCAGAGGACGCGTAATTGAGGTTTTTGGTCCGGAATCATCCGGAAAAACAACCCTGGCGCTTCAAGCGGTGTCAAATGCCCAGAAAAAAGGCGGCATTGCCGCATTTATCGATGCGGAGCATGCATTGGACATTGCTTATGCCAAAAGGCTGGGGGTTAATTGCGACGAGCTTCTTGTGGCGCAACCGGATACCGGCGAACAAGCCCTGGAAATCGCCGACATGCTGGTGCGAAGCGGCGCCATCGATATTATGGTCATCGATTCGGTGGCCGCTCTGGTCCCGCGCGCAGAAATTGAAGGTGAAATGGGAGATTCCCACATGGGACTTCAGGCGAGATTGATGTCGCAGGCCTTGAGAAAACTCACCGGTTCCATCAGCAAAACCATGACGACCATCATTTTCATCAATCAGATCCGTATGAAAATCGGTGTATTTTTCGGTAACCCGGAAACTACCACCGGCGGTAATGCCTTGAAATTTTATGCTTCCGTTCGGCTTGACATTCGGCGAATCGCCGCCATCAAGGAGGGACAGGAGATGGTCGGAAACCGAACGCGCGTCAAGGTGGTAAAAAACAAAATGTCGCCTCCGTTTAAAGAAGCGGAATTTGATATCATGTATGGAGAGGGCATATCAAAAGAAGGCGATCTTTTGGATACCGGTGTCACCGCCGGCATCATCGACAAAAGCGGGTCATGGTACTCCTATAACGGCGAACGAATCGGTCAAGGACGCGAAAATGTGAAATCCTTTCTCAAGGACAATGTCGATATATTTGAAGACTTGTATGCCAAGACCATGGAGGCGGTGGGGCTCACCGAAAAAAGAAAACCCGATGCCGAATGATCCTACAAGTTCAACTGGTTACAACAGAAACTTTGTTTGGGTGATTGTTCCGAAATAAAACATACGGGAGTTTTTAATGACAGGCAATGAAATAAGAAGTACTTTTTTGGAATATTTCAAGAAATATGACCACCGGATCGTCAGGAGCTCGTCCCTGGTTCCACAGGATGATCCGACGTTGCTGTTTACAAACGCAGGCATGGTGCAATTTAAGCGGACATTTCTCGGCGAGGAAAAACGGGCATATACGCGTGCCACAACATCCCAAAAATGCGTTCGCGCAGGGGGTAAGCACAATGATCTGGAGAATGTCGGCTACACGGCCCGGCATCATACATTTTTTGAGATGCTGGGAAACTTTTCCTTCGGAGATTATTTCAAGGAAAAGGCCGTTGAATTTGCCTGGGATCTGCTGACCAACGGGTACGGACTCCCAGCGGATAAACTCTATGCATCTGTATTCCTTGATGATGATGAGGCCTATAACTTATGGAATGAACACATCGGCATTCCAAGCGACCGTGTCGTTCGATTCGGTGAAAAAGATAATTTCTGGGCCATGGGAGACACCGGACCCTGCGGACCCTGCTCGGAACTCCTGTTGGACCGAGGTGAAGCTTACGGCTGTGGCAGGCCGGACTGCAAAGTCGGGTGCGAATGCGATCGCTATCTTGAAATCTGGAATTTAGTATTCATGCAGTTCAACCGTGACGCAGACGGAAAGATGACACCGCTGCCCAAACCGAGCATCGATACCGGTTTGGGACTGGAGCGGATGGCGACGTTGCTGCAGGATGTGCCCACCAATTATGATACGGATCTGATTTTTCCCATCATTCAGAAAGCCGAAGAGCTTTCTGAAAAGAAACTGGGTGCGTCCGCAGAAGATGACGTGGCCATGAAGGTCATCGCAGACCACAGCCGAGCCGCCGCGTTTCTTATCAATGACGGCGTACTTCCATCGAACGAGGGAAGGGGATATGTGTTGCGGCGGATCATGCGACGCGCCATCCGCTATGGCCGCAACCTCGGGCTCCACAAACCGTTTTTGCATGAAACGGCCCGGGTGGTGTTCGACATTATGAAGTCGGCATATCCGGATCTTTCCGAATCCGCAATATTTATCACCAACGTGATTAAAAACGAGGAGGCCCGCTTTTCCGAAACCCTCGATTTCGGTCTCAATTTGCTAAACGAAACCCTTTCGGAAATAAGGGCAAAAGGGGAAGAAAAGGTGCCGGGCGATGTCATTTTCAAATTGTATGACACTTACGGATTTCCGGTCGATATCGTGCGGGACGTGGTAAGGGACCAGCGTATGGAACTCGACATGGTCGGATTTGAATCGGCCATGGAGGGCCAGCGGGCGCGATCCCGTTTCGTTACCACATTTACGGAGATCAGCGAAGCATATAAGCATCTTTCATCCGAAGGCGTCAAACCTGAGTTTGTGGGCTATGATCAGAATATATCCCGTTCAAAAATACTGCTGCTGGTGTCTGAAGGCAAAGAGATCCTGAAAGCTGAAACAGGGATGAGTGTTGAATTGGTTACCGAATTGACGTCATTCTACGGAGAATCGGGCGGACAGGTGGGCGATATCGGAAAGATCACGGCACAGAATAACGGCAACATGTTTGAAATGGTCGTGAAGGACACGGTCAAAGATCCCACCGGCCTGATTATCCATAAAGGCGAAATCGTTTCAGGAACGGTTCAGAAGGGCGACACCGTAACCCTCGAGATCGATAAACAGAACCGCGCCGCCATTGCACTGAACCACACGGCAACCCACATTCTTCATTACGCTCTGAGAGAGGTTTTGGGAGATCATGTCAAGCAGGCCGGATCTCTGGTCGCACCGGACCGCCTTCGGTTCGATTTTACGCATTTTTCGCAAATTGAAGCCGGGGAACTGGACGAAATCGAACGGGTTGTGAATGAACGCATCAGGGATAACGTAGCTGTTCGGACTGATGAGATGGCTGCTGAGAAAGCGTTTAAATCCGGTGCAACCGCGCTTTTTGAAGAAAAATACGGCGACAGGGTGCGGGTGATATCACTGGCGGATTTCAGTAAAGAACTATGCGGCGGTACCCATACGGAAAGAACCGGCAACATCGGGTTGTTTAAAATCATCAGCGAATCGAGCGTTGCGTCCGGTGTGCGGCGTATTGAGGCAGTGACAGGTCACGCTGCGGTGGCATACGTTCAACAAACATCCCATGCCCTTCAGGAAGCCGCCAGAATGCTAAGGGAAAAACCGGAATCTCTTTCCCGGCGCATCCAGAAAATAATGGAACAGCTTAAAAAATCCGAAAAGGAAATTGAACAGTTAAAGGCCCGGATTTTACGGGGATCTTTAGATAAAGTAAAAGATGAAGCTAAAGAGCTTAATGGATTTAAAATAATAGCAAAAAAAGTTGATGCTGACACCCCGGCAGCCTTGCGGGAACTCGCAGACCGGCTCAAAGAAAATATCGGGTCCGGTATCGTGGTTCTTGGCAGCCAATCCGGCGGGAAGGCATTGCTGATTGCAACCGTCACCAAGGATCTTGCGGCACGCTACCACGCCGGTAATATCATCAAACAGGTGGCGGCGGTTGTCGGCGGCAGCGGCGGCGGCCGGCCGGACATGGCGCAAGCCGGCGGGACACAGCCTGAAAATTTGGAAAAAGCCATTCAAAAGGCCTATGCGGTGATAGCGGATAGCAATAAGAAACAGTAGGTAGTAAACAGTATGGAGTAGGCAGTAGTTGAAAGGCTCAAAACACCTGCTGCATACTGCTTACTCCATACTGCTTACTCCATACTGCCTACTCTTTATACCTAGCCTGATTTCAGTACATAATTCATGGATAATACCTTGCCGCACGCCCCTTGTCCCAGCTGCTCGTTTAAAAACAAAATCGCATCGATGGTTCCGTTGGCATATATTTCCCGTCCGTTCACATTGTGCGTAAATTGAAATTTTACGGTCCGGTCATCTGAAATCAGGGTATAGGTATGCCATCCATGGCCGGCCAGGTATTCTTCAGGAATACCCCATACGGCTTGCTGTCGTTCAGGATCACGCTCTTTCCGGATCTCATCCACTGAAAAAGGAATCCCCAGTTTATTGAAATATCCAACCATGGCTTTGGCAGTACCGCTGGTGTCGGCTTTTCCTTTCTGATGGCTTTCATTGATCTCAAGCGTATACCCGTTAAAAAGTCCGGGAAACGTATCGGCGGACCATGCCATCATGGCCTGGAATCCGACGATCTGCTTGACCATATTGGGGGCGATTACCGCAGCCACGCGCGAACCTTCCACTGTCTTTAAAAGGGCTTCTCTGTCGCCACCGGTGGTGCCCATGACAAAAGGAAGGCTGTTTTGGCAATAGAACGTCGCATTGCTGTTGACTGCAGCGGGATGGGTATAGTCCACACTGATACATGTGCCATATCTGTTCAGGATGCCTGCCAATTCAGGCTCCCGCCTATCCGGCCGTATCAGGCCGATGGAAACATTTCCCACCTCCAGGGCGCTTTCTTCGATTTCCGGACCGGTAAGGGAAAAGGGTATCAATTCAAAACGGCTGTCAGCAGAAATATGTTTTACAATAACGGTCGCCACATTCCCGGGCAGACCGTTGACCATTACCTTAATTGGATTCATGGGACCACCTCCTTATGCATCCGCGATAATTTTTTCACTGCTCTTTTAACAAGGTCTTTAAGCATGAAAAACTGAGGCACATCGAAAAAGTCGTGTAAGTTTTTATAGAGAGTGGATAGCGCTTCGGGAATATAGTTCTCAAAGTAAATTTTCCCTTTATTGCGAGACAAATGACCAAATGCACCCAATGCTTGAAGATTCCGGGTGATGGCGCAATATCCATACCCTTTTAAGAATCGATCTTTGTCAAACCCTTTGTTCGCAGAAAGCCGGTCCAGGCAATATGACAACAGTGCCTTCCGGGTTTTTACTGTCAATGCGACGTATGGATCCATCAAGAGGGAGGCCAGGTCATATTGGAGAGGCCCTTTTCTGGCGCCTTGAAAATCGATGAAATAGGGCTGCCCGTTTTTCAGCATAATGTTTCTCGATTGCATATCACGGTGCATCAATCCGGTAAACGCATATTTTACGGTTTCATCGGCAAGCAAAGAAAATTCATTTTCAAGTTCGGCGGCGTCGATTCCCATATCAAGATAGAGATTAATAAAGGAATCAATAAAATAAAGGCATTCCTTCTCCAGAATAAGCTTTTGGTCATATGCCTGGCTTTGCACGGTCCATAACGGGTCAAATCCCTGTATGCCAGAGATCGACATGTGGATGAGGTGTTTGATAATCCGTTGGTAGAGCGGCAAAAACATTCCAGCGGTTTTCACTGAAAGGACGTATTGTTGAAGGTTTAAATCGCCGAGATCCTCCAAAAACACCAGACCGGAGAAGGTATCATACAAAACAATCTCCGGCACTGGGACGTCCGCTTTTTTCAGATGACGCCCGATGGCAACAAATGCATCTGCTTCGCTTGTGGCGTCTCCTTCCCGAATGCCGTGGTCCGCCATTACCAGTGACCGATCACCTTGGGCGAGCCTGTACCAGGAGCGGTCTGATCCATCACCTTTGAGTTTATGTTTAACCGGTCGTTGCCCCCTCATGCCGGAAAATGCGATCGCAAATGCCTCTGATGCCATTTCTTCATACGCTGCATCCAGATATCTTTGAGGTGTGCCGAGGTCTTTCCAAAATCCTGCTTCCGGGATATAGGCCCGGATGGTTTCACCTTCGGCCAGCATGTCCCGGTACACATCGATGATGCTTGCGAACCGGCGCGGCGGAATACGTTTCAAAACATCAGGGTTCACTACCTGAATGCCGGTGAATGACAGGACATTGCACGATCGATTCGCGGCGGGTTCCGGACCGCCGAAGTTAAGAATATTTCCTCGGGTATCAACCCAGACCTGGTTGAACTCGGGATCATTGAACAGAACCATGGTGACGGGATGCGGACGGGTCAAATGGTAATGATAAATATCCGTTAAATCAAAATCGAAATATATGTCGCTGTTGACAACCAGGAACGGTTCGTTACCCCAGAAAGCTTCGACATTTTTGATCGCGCCGCCCGTGCCCAGGATTTCAGGCTCATATTGATGAATGACCGGGATGGAATAGTGCCTTTCAGCAATAAATTCTTCGATTTTGCGGTGCAGGTGGTGGGTGTTCACGATGATGGCCGCAGCGCCGGCCTGCTGTAATTTTTGAATGGTTCTATCCAGAATCGGCTGCCCTGAAATCGTAAAAAGCGGTTTGGGAGTATGCGCGCTAAAGGGCAAAAGCCGCGTGCCCAAACCGGCAGCGAGAATCATGGCTTTCATTATGTATTGATTCGATTCAAATAGTTTTGGATGATATCCTTATAAAATGCGATTGCTCTTTTGTCTTCGCTTCCTTTGACATGATGTGTGGTAAAAAAATTGATGGCATTTTCGTAATTTATTTTTGACAGTGATTCAATGAGATCGATTTCATTTCGTTTGT
>CAYTAQ010000077.1:0-2401 GCA_964435695.1 uncultured Desulfobacterales bacterium
AGTGAGGATTTTTGTTCAAGATCAAGGCATTCGAAAAAAATATCCGCAGACATATGGTCTTATATTTCGAGGATTATTTTTTGAGAATAACGCCGATATTGGACAAAAAGACCATTTGTGGATGGATACTATAAAAACTTACAAAAAAGGAGGGAGTATGCTAAGAACAATAACATTGATCACGGTAGTGGCGGCGCTGGGACTGGGTTCGGCGCTTTTTATCGGATGTCGGCACGAAGGCCCGCAAAGGGGTGCCGCTTTTATGATGGATTATCTGACCGAAGCACTGGACCTGGATGAGGCACAGCAAGCCAAGGCCGCTGCATACAAAGACGAAATCCTGGCCAAAGTGCTGGCCATGCGCTCGGAAAATAAGCAGATGCATGACGAAATCAAGGCCCAGCTGGGCAGTGAAGAAATCGATACAACGCGGGTCAAAGAAATTGTGGCCGGGCACCGGGCTAAGATGGATGAAGTCATTGACCTGGTGGTGGACCGCGTAGCGGATTTTCACCGGACATTGTCGCCTGAACAGCGTGCCAAACTGGTGGAGAAGTTGGAAAAATTCGATAAATGGCATCACCATGGGTGGCATGAGTAGATAGTCATCACACAATGAAACCGACGATTCTCATTATCGACGACGATGAGAAACTGAACCAGCTGCTGGTTGAGTTTCTGGAGGAATTCGGCTTTAAAACCCTGGCCGCAAAACACCCGCGCCATGGCTTGAAGCTGTTGAAAGAGAAACGCCCCGACCTGGTTATCCTGGATATTATGTTGCCGGACATGGATGGCTTTCAGGTCTGTAAAATCATTCGCGAGACAAACGCCGTACCCATAATCATGCTGACAGCCAGAGGAGAGACAACAGACAGGATCGTGGGGCTGGAACTTGGGGCTGATGATTATTTACCCAAACCGTTCGAGCCGCGGGAACTGGTTGCCCGGATCCATTCAGTGATTCGCAGGACAACCGGCATGCATGAAAATCGACCCCAATCATTCAAGGGGCTGGAGATCGATTTTACCAAACGCAGTGTTCGCCTGAATGGGGTGCCGTTGGAATTGACCACCAACGAGTTCGCAGCATTGGCCCTGCTGGCAAGGCATGCAGGCAAAGTGTTCACTAGAGATCAGATATTACAGGAGCTGCGTGGAATTGATTGCGATGCATTTAATCGTTCGGTGGATATTACCATGAGCCGCCTGCGGCATAAATTGAAGGACGACCCCAAGACGCCCGCCTTTATCAAAACCATATGGGGCGCGGGGTATGTGTTTATCGGTGCTGACCCGAACGACAAGCAGTAATGAGTAATACGTGATGGGAATTTCACTAGATAATTCAGCGCACTCATCACTCGTTACCCATTACGCATCACTCATTACCCATTACTCATGACTAAAAACATGCCTCTTACCTGGCTGAAAAAAATTCTCAACTCCGTATTTACCAAACTGCTGGCGATCATACTGATCACCGGGATATGTATCAATATTGCGGTATGGGGTTTCTTCTTATCCTACCGGGCCATGGCCGGGCGGCCGTTTCACCGCAATATTTCGCAATATCTGGAATATGTTATCGACGATCTGGGAATGCCACCCAGTTATGAGCGCGCCAGAATTGTTGCAAGCCGGGCGGCCCTTCAAATCCATTTTCAAGGGACGAACACATCCTGGTCTACAGCATCCAGACCCATTGACCGCGACAGAATCCATTTTCACTCCTGGCGTGACAGTCCAAATATTCGTGGCGCTATGTCTCACGGCCGATTCTATATCGAATACCGGCACGCGGCCGGCGATTTTATTTTTGAACTGTCCGGCGATTACGATAAAAATCCTGAGTTGAAATGGGTTCACGGCATCATATTTTTATGTACGACATTGATACTGATCGCCGCTTATTTTGCGATTCGATGGGTCCTGCGACCGATCAAATTGCTGAATGAAGGCGTGCAGGAGGTCGGCCGGGGTAATTTGAAACACCGGGTGCCTGTTAAAAAATTGGATGAACTGGGTCAGTTGACGCAGGCCTTCAATACCATGACAAAGCGTCTCCATGAAATGCTTACAGCCAAAGAACAGCTGCTGCGGGATGTCAGCCATGAGCTGCGCTCGCCCTTGACCCGCATGAAAGTTGCGCTCGAGTTTATAAAGCAGGAAAAAACCAAAAAAATTATTAACTCCGATATTGAAGAAATGGAGACGATGATATCCGGTATTCTGAATTCCGCCCGTATGCACCATGCTCACAGCCGCCTCAACCTTCAGAAATCGGATATCACGGAGCTCATCAATACGGTGCTAAAAGCAGCCTGTCAGCAAGTACCTCCCGGGGTTGAGTTTTCCGGCGCAAATACTTCGATTGTGTGTGAAGTGGATCCGGATCAGT
>CAYTAQ010000077.1:2411-10647 GCA_964435695.1 uncultured Desulfobacterales bacterium
GTTAAAAATCGTGCTAAAAAACATACTGGATAACGCCCTAAAATATTCCCGGGCAGACAGCGATCCGGTTCATATTTCTATCAATCAACAACTCCATTGGATTGTTGTCGATATAAAGGATGACGGCATCGGCATCGCACCGGAAGACCTGGCGTATATATGGGAACCCTTTTACCGGGCGGATAAATCCCGTTCCAGGGAAACCGGTGGCTACGGATTGGGCCTGAGTTTATGCAAAACGATTATGGAAGCCCATGGCGGTAAAATTGAAGTCAGCAGCGTGCTTGGCAAGGGAACGACCGTGTCCCTCTATATCCCCGGTGAGAAATAAATATCATACAAGTTCAGATAGTTATAACTTAGTCTTTGTTTGAGTGATCGTTTCGTAAGGTTTTCGCTGACATTTGGGGCAGATGTGGCTGCTGCGCTGTGCCACGATGATGCGCTCGATAACAGTGTTACAGCGCGGGCAGGTCTGGCCGGTGCGACGAAACACCTTGAGTTCGTCGGCGTTGCGGCCGCTGCGGCCGGCAACCGAGTAGAAATTGCCTTTGCCGCTGCCCAGGGTGGTGCCCTTATTCCGCAGTCCTTTGTTGAGAACGTGCGGTATGGACCGGTGCAGAGCGACGATCTCTTCAATCGAAAGCGAACAGCTGACGCATTGCGGGTGGATTTTGGCCTTCCAGAGGGCTTCATCCACATAGATGTTACCCAGGCCGGCAATGAATTTCTGGTCGAGCAAAAGGGGTTTCACGGCGCGCTTGCGGCTTTGCAGCATGGTGCGGAACCGTTCGAGGGTGAAATCATCCGCCAGGGGTTCTGGCCCCAGTTTGTCCAGCACCGTCTCTGGCGAGGTGGTCAATAGGATGCGGCCGAACTTGCGTGTATCCTGGAAACGCAGCTCGTGCTTCCCGTTCACCTGCAGAATAACATGTTCATGCTTGTTGCGCGCTTTGTCTCCGGGTTCCCAGTTCAACCGCCCGGTCATGCGCAGGTGGATCAGCAGGGTCAACCCGCGGGACAGCCGGATGACCATGTATTTTCCCCGGCGCGTGATCTGCCGGATAGTACGGCCCTTTATGGTGTTGATAAACGCGTCAGGGCTCAGCCCGGCAATGCTTTTGGCCCAGTATACCTCAGCACCGGTAAAACAACATCCAATAATTTTGAGCGTATTCAGGTTGTCTACCACAGTCTGAACTTCAGGCAATTCGGGCATGGCGGTAATCCTTTAGACTTGCGCGTTTATCAGAATAACGTTCCAATATCGGCTTTTCTTGACATAGAATTCCCCTATTATCAATCACTAATCTGTAGCTGGTTCTCCATCCACCGAGCGGGATGCTCAAGAAGCCCCCTCATAGAGGCTGGAATATCCCATAGCCTTCCTTTTCAAGATTATCCGCTGGGATGAACCGCAGCGCAGCCGAATTGATGCAATAGCGCAGGCCGGTGGGCTCGGGGCCATCATCGAAAAGATGTCCCAAGTGAGAGTCAGCGTACCGGCTGCGGACCTCGGTCCTCACCATGAAAAGACTGCGATCTTTTTTCTCTATGATATTTCCCGGTTCCAACGGGCGTGTAAAGCTGGGCCAGCCGGTTCCGGAATCGAACTTGTCTTTTGAACTGAAAAGGGGCTCTCCCGAAACAATGTCGACATAAATACCGGGTTCATGGTTATTCCAGTATGGGTTGTTAAACGGAGGTTCGGTTCCGTTATGCCGTACGACCTTGTACTGGAGTGGCGTTAACCGGCGTTGAATTTCCTCATCGTCAGGGATAGGATATGGCATTGCCGTGTGTTGGGACATCATCTTCTCCGTTCCCATGGTGCCTGTATCACTTTCGGTCTCAAAATTATAGGTGGCGTCTGCCCATACCTTTTTTATAAATTTATCCCTGCCGGATCCCGAACGATACCACTTATAACGAAGTGGATTCTTTTTGTAATAGTCCTGATGATATTCTTCCGCCGTATAAAATGGACCGAGGGGCAAAATTTCAGTCTGAATCGGCTTGCTGAAAACACCGGCGTCTGAAAGCTTTTTTTTGGAATCTTCAGCCATCCGACGCTCGGTTTCGTTGGCAACAAAAATAACGCTCCGATATTGACTGCCCCTGTCGACAAACTGTCCGCCGCCATCCGTGGGGTCGATATGCCGCCAGAAGACTTCGAGCAGTTTTTGATAGGTGATTTTCATCGGATCATAAAAAACCTTCACCGCTTCCACGTGGCCGGTTGTACCGGCCGATACTTCTTTGTAAGATGGATTAACGACATGACCACCCGTATAACCTGAAACAGCTTCGATCACGCCGTCAGCCTTTTCAAAGTCGGATTCCGTGCACCAGAAACAGCCGCCGGCAAATACTGCCGAAGGTTTCGATTCGAAGTCGCCTTTCATCTGGTTTTCCATTTCCTTATCCATACCCATCGTCAGACCCGAAAGAGCGACGATGGCAATAACACCAATGATTGCATAACTGATTGTTTTCATTTTATTTTCTCCTTTTTCCATGCCCTGTAACAGCCGATTTGCGATGTTAGCGGCCGATTGGTTAGATCTTGATTCATCGCTTTGATTTAAAAATAAGTCGGTTTTGTGAAGAAGCCATAAAGGAATTGTAAAGATTCGATAAAGATTGGCGGTCTCGACCGGTGGCAGCTGACACCTGAATCCTACAAGATATAGAGAATTATTTGACCGGCGGTGGTTTCAGGGGAAGTTCGATAAAGATTTGGAGGAGGTCATCCGTGCGCTCGGCACCGACTATCCCTTTGTGGGCTTCGACCAGTTCCTTGACAATGGCAAGCCCGATGCCGGCACCACCGTGCTGTCGAGAACGGGATTTTTCCCCTCGGTAGAAGCGCTCGAAAATATGCGGCAGGTCTTCGGGAAGCAGGGTGCCAATGCTGTTGGTATAATGGACACGCGCTGTTTGGGTGTCTGATTCGACCTGAACCGTCACATGGCCGTTCCGGGGTGTATACTTGGCGGCATTGTCCGTCAAATTGCGAAAAACACGTGTGAGACGGTTATAATCAGCCGATATTTTCACCGAATCATCCGGCGCACTGAACTTTACCTGAATGGCCTTTTCGGCAAATTTAGGGGCAAAGGCATCGAGTGCTTCTTCGACCAATAGACGCAAGTCGGCTGATTCCAGTTTCAGATTATCCCGGGCCGCATCGGCTTTTGCAAGCTGAAGCACGTCTTCCACGAGTTGAACGATTCTCTGGGTCTCGTCCTGCAGCAGCGACAATGTGTCGTGGGACGGCGGCAGCACACCGTCATTCAAGGCTTCAAGATACCCACGAATATTCGTCAGGGGCGTCCGCAGTTCATGAGCGACATCGATCATGAGGTTGCGCCGCAGGTTTTCAATCTTTTCAAGGCTCTCGGACATGCGGTTGAATGCCTGGGCAAGCTGGCCCACCTCGTCCTGGGTGGATGCCGGCACTCGAAGGCTGAAATTGCCTGCGGCAATTTCACTGGAGATTTCATTCATCTGGGTAAGCGGTGCGAGGACCCTGCGCATCATCAGGTAACTCAGCACGATGGCAAAGATCACCGCCGCCAGAGAAGCCCACAGCAGATAGCGGTGAATCGCGCTGATGAACATGGCATGAGCGGGTTTTGGCGATATATTGTACTTCTCCATGAGGGTGACAAAATATCCGGCCGCCAGGGTGTCAATGGCCATCCATACCAGCACCATGACAAAGCCAATCACCACGATGTTTATCGCCAGCAGTTTGAGGATGAGGTATTTTTTCACGTCATCCTCCAGCGCCCTTGGGCAGCCGATCGGCGAACCGGTACCCGACGCCGCGAACCGTCAGGATATATTGCGGATCGGGCGGATTTGGCTCAATTTTCTGCCGAAGTTTTCCGATGTGCACATCCACAACGCGATCGATAACCATTGCGTCGCCCATGGGATACAGCCTGTCCAAAAGTTCATCCCGTGTATAGATTCGACCCGGGGAAGCCATGAGGGTTTTCAGCAGGTTGTATTCGTGAGGCGTGAGGTCGATGGATTTGCCGCCCACGCTGAGCCGGCGATTTTTCAAATCGAGCACAAGCGTTGCGTGAGACAGAAGGTGAGGTCGCTCAACCAGCGGCTGCTGAACCCGTCTCAGGACCGCCTTGACGCGTTCCACCAGCTCCCTGGGGCTGAAAGGCTTGACCACGTAATCGTCAGCCCCCAAAGAGAGTCCCGCAACCCGGTCGATTTCATCGCCTCGCGCAGTCAGCATGATCACCGGAATATCTGATTTTTGACGAAGCCGGCGGCAAACCTCCCATCCATCCATCTCGGGCAGCATCAGGTCCAGAATAACGAGATCCGGCTTATCACGCTCGGCCTTGTTCAAGCCTGTTTTACCGTCGGCAGCCTTGAGGGTTCTAAATCCTTCACGCTCAAAATATACCGTTATCAGATTGGCGGTATTGGCGTCGTCTTCGATGATCAATATCGTAGTGTTCATCGACTTGATTTAGGCATCAATTAAGGTTTCAGGCAAGCATTTCCCGTATGCCGCGATCTTTTTCTTCCCACAGGTTGTTGAGCCAGCAATGAAATCTTTTCTGGTAGGATTTGTCTTCTGAATAATTTCCGAGAAGATCCTCGGTAACCGGCATTGATCTGACGTTGATCCTGACTTCGCGGATATAGCCGCAGATAAAAGCCCAGAAGCTATTGATACCCTTTGGATAGACGATGGTGACATCCAGTATGGCGTTTAGCTGGTCGCCCATGGAACCAAGCACATGTGCAACGCCGCCAGCTTTTGATTTTAATAGATTCTGATACGGGGATTGTTGTTTTTCATGCTTTTCAGACGTGAATCGTGTGCCTTCCACAAAATTCATAATGGAAACAGGCGAGGTCTTGAACTTTTCACAGGCTTTTCGTGTAATTTGCAGGTCCTTTCCCTTTAAATGAGGCTTCTTTTGTAGAAATTGTTTTGAATACCGCTTCATAAAAGGAAAATCCAGGGCCCACCAGGCCTGACCGAGAACCGGGAACCACAGTAATTCTTTTTTTATAAAAAATTTGAGAAATGGTATTTTTCGATGAAAAATGCGCTGCAATACAAGAATATCAACCCATGATTGATGGTTGGCAAGAACAAGGTACTTGCCGTTTAAGTCAAGTTCATGAGTCCCCTGAACCATCATGGTTGTGTTGCAGAATAAATTTTGATTGAAGTTGTTCACACCAACCCAGTAACCGGCAAGCGCGCTTGAGGCCCTGCGGCATTGATTTTGAAAAATCGGGTTCGGAATCAGTAATTTTAAGAGGGCCAGAAAAAAAATCGGGATGCACCAAAAAATGGTATTGACGGCATAAAAGGCCAGCGACAACAGACCGTATATAAAACCGAAGCGTGTTTTCAAGATAGCGCCACCTCCCTTTCGGCGTAAAATAGAGAACATGAAAGATTCATGATATATAGAAGAAAATACCGCCAAGGTACACCGGTTATCGCACGTATTACAAAACTTTTACAAAGGCTTGAAAATTTCCGGCCGCTGACGTATTGTCAAAAAAAACCGAGGAGGTAAATCATGGCAAATTTTTTATTTATTCTGAGTCAGAATCAAAATGAAAAGGCGACCCGCTGTTTTCAGTTCGCTAAAATCGCCCATGAAAAAGGACACGTCGTAAATCTGTTTTTCATCGACGGCGGCGTGATGTGGGCTGATGCAGGCCGTGATTTTTCCTTCAAGACGGGAACCGGTGATTGTCCCAACGATTACCTGCCGTATCTGGTCGAAAACGAAGTGCCCATCGGCGTCTGAATTCCCTGCGCCAAAACTCGTCAGGTTGACGAGAACAACTTCTTTTCAAACATGGTCCTGGACGGCGGCCCTCACCTGATCGACCTTGCTGCCGAAGCAAAGGTTTTTAACTTTTAACTTGAGGAAAATAGCAATTCTGTTGCGTTAAACTTTGTAAGGGAAAATGGGCAATCAAAATAAAAAGTTTACCCCGTAAATCTCGGCAAAAGGATATCTGATGGCACATAGAGCGATATTGAGCCGATTCGACGCGGAAGGACGCAGATAATCAGGAAACCGGTTTAAGACTCCCATAATACCGGGTTGTCATCCAGGTAATCTGTGACAGAACGCCCTGCCTTATCAATTTGTATAAAATCGTCTTCTGTTAAAGATACGGCCATTGCATGCGCATTTTGCCTGACCTGCTCTTCATTGCGGGCGCCCGCAATGGCGCAAACACCTTTACGGGAAATGACCCAGGCCAGGGCAAGCTGCCCCAGGGTAATCTCGTGCTTATCGGCAATAGGTTTGAGCATGTCTAATGCCTTGAGCACGCGTTCATAGTGTTCGGCTTTGAATAACCTGTTTTTTGACCTGTGATCACCCTTCTCGAAACTCGGTTTGTCGCCGAATTTTCCGGTTAATATTCCCTGAGCCATGGACGAATAGGCAAGAATCGTAATTCCGTTGTCAATGCAATACGGCATCTCTTTCTTTTCTATCTGTCTCCAGAAAAGCGAATACGGCGGCTGGAGCGAATCGATTCGCCCATATCTCGATGCCGCTTCAATCTCCTTTGATGAAAAATTCGAAACACCTATCGAACGTATCTTCCCCTGATCTTTGAGTTTGTTCACGGCCTTCATCGTGTCTTCAATGGGAACCTTTTTTGTTCCAAAACTCCCCGAAGGCCAGTGAAGCTGATAGAGATCTATATAATCCGTTTCAAGATTTTCAAGTGATTTATGACATGCATTCAGGACCTGGTCATACTTGAAATGGTTCGGAAAAACCTTTGTAGCGATCACGACCTTGCCCCTGACGTCTTTAAGTGCTTTTCCGACAATCCGTTCCGAATGGCCCTTACCGTAAGCTTCCGCCGTATCAAAGGTGGTAATACCTTCATCAACTGCGGCTTTTAATGCGCGGATAGAGTCCCCGTCTTCAATCCCTGACCACATCTCCTTGCCTGCCTGCCATGTTCCCATAATGACAGGTGATATCTTTATGCCCGATTTGCCTAAAGTCATAAATTCCATATTGTTCCTCCCGTGTTTTAGAGCATTCAGCGCCCGCTTCGCTCAAGACGCAAAGAACGCCAAGATATCTTTTTTTTATCGAATCGGAACGAACGATTCGATAAACCAATCAGCCCTTCGGGCAAAACTTCATTTTGCTGCAGAAACAAGGCATTGTTTCTGCAGGATCGAATCTTTTGATTTTCAGGGCTGTCTTTCTGAAAATCGAAAAAATTCTTGGCGTACTTTGCGCCTTCGCGGTTAAATCTTTTTCTATTCACCGGCAGGGGATGATAAATTGCAACAAATTTTTGAAGGCAAGGCACTGTCACCGCTCTTTTCTCCAGGCCTGCAACCGGTTCAGCGCCACTACACTGCCGAGAATAAACACGCCTCCAATCCAGAACTTTGCAGTCGCCGGATCTCCTAAAAATACAATACCCACGATGCCGGTAAATATTACTTCGCTGGACATGAACAAGCCGCCCTCCCATCCTTTGCAGTAGAAAAATCCCTGGTTCATGAGAAGCTGGGCTGAAACCGACGTGAAAATGATCCCCAAAATCATGACCCATTCTACGGGCGTTGACGGTAAGACAGGGTTTGCCGCAAATTTCGGAAGTGTTACAAGCATCCCCATCGTACAAAAATAGAGGTAGATGATAACCGGTCCATTTTTTTCACGAAGCGTACGAATCAGCGTTACGGTCAACCCTGCAAAGACGCCCCCCACAACCGCCATGCTTTGTCCGAAAAGACCGCCGACCAGTCGAAAATCGAAGAGAATGCCAATACCGAGAATGACAAAGGCGATACAGGCAACCTCAAATTTACCGATCCGTTCACCATAGATCAGAAACGCAAAAACGGCAGCGAATACCGGATACGCATAAAAGATGACCATGGCCGTGGAGACCGGTAAGAGTCGAATCGACGTCACCAGGCAAATGAACGCGATGGATCCGGTGAACCCGCGGATGGTCAGCAGGCGAATATTGAATCCTTTATAAAGATTTTTGTGCCTGCCGAAAACGAGAAGCAGGAAAACCGCCCCCCCCGAAAACCTGAAAAAACCGATGTGCCATACCGTAAATTCCGGTTTGAGCAGTTTTACAATCACATTCATGGCGGTAAAGAGCAGTGCTGCCGAAATCATGAACAACGGTCCGGCGATCCGGCTGCCGATGCTGCGACCGGGCGCCGACG
>CAYTAQ010000077.1:10657-18765 GCA_964435695.1 uncultured Desulfobacterales bacterium
ACCGCCCCCCCCGAAAACCTGAAAAAACCGATGTGCCATACCGTAAATTCCGGTCTCAAAAGCTTGATGATGACGTTGAGCGTTGTAAACAAAAGAGCTGCCGACAGCATGAAAAGCGGCCCGGCCACTGCAGCGTCCATCTGAATCACGCCTCCGGATTTTTCTGATTTATTCATTTTATCCTTTATTCTGAAAATTTGTGACAAACCGACCTATTCTCACATTTCAAAGACGAATATCAAGACTTTTGATGCAGGTATTTGCAATCATACGTTTGGTATGATACCCAGCTAGAATATTTCATGAATATCGGCGCGTAATATGGCTGATATATAAGGTTCTTCCCCAACTCCGTTGTAAAAAGGATTCACGTGCTTCAATGGCCGGTGTCACCTTAAAAAATGTTACCAAGAAATTCAATGAGGTAACAGCCGTCAACGATTTGAGCATCCAGATCCCTGATAAAGCGTTTGCCGTTTTGGTGGGGCCGTCCGGATGTGGGAAAACCACTGTTCTGCGTACCGTTGCCGGGTTGGAAGAGGTGACTTCCGGGAAGATTTACATCGGTGACAGGCTGGTCAATGATGTCCCCCCCAAGGATAGAGACATTGCCATGGTCTTTCAGAACTATGCATTGTATCCCCACATGGACATTTACAACAATATGGCTTTCAGTTTGAAGCTGCGGCATGTGAAAAAAGATGAAATCGATCGCAGGGTACGTGAGGCCGCCGATATTTTAGGTATTGAAGATCTGCTCCAGAGAAAACCACGGCAGCTTTCCGGGGGGCAGCGGCAACGGGTAGCGGTCGGCCGGGCAATCGTCAGAAAACCCAAGGTATTTCTATTTGACGAACCGCTGTCAAACCTGGATGCCATGTTACGCGTAGCGATGCGGGCGGAGATCAGCAAGTTGCATCGACGGCTGGAAGCGACCATCATCTATGTTACCCACGACCAGGTTGAAGCGATGACCATGGCTGAACAAATCTTTATTATGAACAACGGCGCTCTCCAGCAATCCGGTATGCCTTTGGAGATATACAGGCATCCGGTCAACAAATTTGTCGCCGGTTTTATCGGTTCCCCGGCCATGAATTTTATCGATTGCCGGCTGATCAGGGAGAATAAAGATTTTTTCATTGATGCCGGAAGCTTCAACCTGAGGGTGCCACAGCCATTTTATCCGGCTATTCGGCATCTTCAAGGGGGAAAAATCATCCTGGGAATTCGGCCGGAAGATATGTATGACCGGCGTTTCGCAAGTGATGAGACGTTGACGTCTTCACTAACGGCCGCAGTGGAAGTGATCGAACCTTTGGGAGCGGAGACGCATCTTTATCTGGTTTGCGGGCAGCATTCCCTTGTCGCCAGAATGGATACACCTCAAGATCAATTTAAGATCGATCAAAAGATCGAGGTGCTGGTGGATATGGGGAAAACCCATATTTTCGACAGCGAAACCAAACAGGCCGTCGTATGACCCGCTTTCGTGCTTTTACAGCAGCTTAACCGATTACGCAGTTCCATATTTTGCAGTACCGGTCTTTACAGCTTGTCCCGCAGCCCGCCTTGGCAGGGTTAAAACCCTGCGCTACAGCAGGACGCAATGGGCTAACAAAATGATAAATCATTAAATATCAGTCTGTTATCACAGTGTAGTCCAGGGCTTTAGCCCTGCTGTTAATGCCTCGTAAAGATATAAAAATGGTTATTGGACAGCCTGTGAAGCTCTGGGCTAAATTATTATGTTAAGGTCATTCCTTGAAAACGTGCGATTTCAGATTCCAGCCCGTCGGAATCTCTAAACAGAATCGATCGAATGCCCAGTTTTTCAGCAGCGCGGACATTCGCCTCGGCATCATCTATAAAAACAGCATCTTCCGGTCTCACCCCTTCTGCGGTGAGGATGTGTTGATAGAATCCCGGATGGGGCTTGGACACGCCCATCTTGTTTGAAGCGTAAACAGCATCGAACAGGTCGTAATATCCACGTGGCGCAAGATAGTCGTAATGCGGATCAAAGGTGTTGGTCCCACAAACAACCCGCGCGCAGTTTTTTAACCGCAACACGATGGCTGCAACATCGTGATCAAGACGTGGGTTGAAATATTTGGCAAACAGCTCCTCTATAATCTGCTTGCCGCATTTTGAAGAAAAACGCGCCCAGAACTCATCGGCGGTGATCACACCATCCATGAGCTTTCCCAAACTCGATCCGGCGAGCCCATAAAACTGTTCGGCTGTCATTCCCAGATCATCGCATACCGCCGGGAACACATCCGTATTAAAAGCGACGACCTCTCCCATATCAAAAATGTACAGTCGCATGTGAATCATTCTTTCCTGGCCGAAAAAACAACCGCTCCGCTGATGAAATAACGGGACAATCGGAAAAACAGAATTAAAATAGGGATGCTTGCAATTGCGGCCACGGCCATCATGGCGCCTTCGTTGGTGTGTTTTTCAGCCGTGAAGCGAACGATGTACAGGGGAATCGTTTTCATCTCCTCACTCTGGGCTACGAGCAGAGGCCATAAAAGATTGTCCCACTGGCCTTTAAAGGTGAGGACCGCAAGCGTCGCCAGTGCCGGCACGCTGTTGGGCAGGATGATTTTTCTAAAGATCTCCGGTTCACTGGCGCCATCGATTCGTGCTGCATCGAGTATTTCATCAGGAAACGTGATATAATACTGGCGCATGAGAAAGATTCCGAATGCCGTTACCAGGAAAGGAGCGATCAGTCCGGCATATGAATTCTGGATCCCTATCTTGGTAATGATCAAGTAAAGGGGGATCATGATGACTTCAAACGGAATCATCATCGTGGCCAGTATCATCATGAAAGCGACGTACCGCCCCCTGAAATGGTATTTCGCCAATCCATAGCCGGTAACAGCCGAGAGAAAAACAGTCGTCACCGTCACGGTTCCGGCCACGATAAGTGAGTTGAGGATATTGCGAAGATAAATAAAACTGCCGTCGTTCCCCCGTATGCCCTGCCAGTAATTCTGCCAGTAAAATCCTTTTGGAATCCAGCGATAGGGCATCTTCATGATATCGCCGGCCGGCATTACGGATGCGGTGAACATGAATATAAGGGGCGCGAGAATATATATCGCGGCGATGATAAGAAACAACCAGACAAACAGGTTGACGGCAGTGGATCTTAGCCCCCCTTTATGGATCCGTTTGATATAGGGTTGCACGGCTTATCCTCTATGGTGTTTCAATAAACGACCTCGTCCGATCGCGAGAATTTAAATTGAAGCCATGTAAAAAAAAGCATAATACCGAAGAGTACGATACTCATGGCACTTGCCAGGCCGATACGGTGATCACGAATCGCCGTGTGATACAAATTGAGCGTCACCACATTGATCGGCCCGATGGGTGCACCCCCCTGGGTGAAAAGGTACTGGGTGCTGAACGTCTTCAGACACTGGAGCATGGACATGATGGAAACAAGAATGGTCGTCGGTTTTAACAGCGGCATGGTAATATACCAGAATCCCGTCCAGGCGTTCACGCCGTCAATTCTCGCCGCTTCATAAATGCTTTTTGGAATGGACGTCAGCCCGACGATAAAGATAATGGTGAAGTAGCCGACATATTTCCAGAAGTAAACCAGCATGGTTGAAATCTGAACCATGGTGGCGTTCGCAAGCCACCTGTGATCGATGCCGGGGGTGCCCATTATGAAGTTGACCAGTTGATTGCTGAGTCCCCGGGGGTCGAATATGAGCAGCCAGATGGCCGCCACCACCACAGACGACAACACGGCCGGTGAATAATAGGCCATCTGGAAAAACTTCTGGAATCGCTTGCGAGATACGATGAACTGGGCGAAAATAAGGCTGAATATTACCATGGGTATGAACGTCCCAAGGGTGAACACCACCGTCGCCCGGATTGAATTCCAGAAATCAGGAGACTGGATCAGGTAACCGTAGTTATTCAACCCGATGAACGCCGGTGGCCTCAGCGACAGCAGTTTCTTCTTGAACAGACTTGTGTAAAGGGCGTTGAAAATCGGATAGAAACTGAAAAATGCAAAAAAAACCAGGGACGGAAAAATAAAAACCCATCCCCATCGGTTTTTACGACCTTCGATACCCTGGAGTCTTTTCATTCGTTATGCTTCCGAAAAAGTAATAAAATTCCCCGTCCAAACAGTCTGCGTCATAATTTACAAAAAACGTCATTCCGGACGAATCCCGCTTTTTGGGATGAGATCCGGAATCCAGAAGTTATTTATGTTACCAGTCCATTACCTCTGATCTGGCGCTGAGGATCAGATTTTTATTGCTCAAAGAAATTTTATTCCTCGAGGGCTTCCTGTGCTTTGCGTTTCAAATTTTTTACTGCTTCATCCGGTGAAACGCCGGAGAGCATGACGGACTCGACCGCCCCGCGTACGTGTTCCTGTATCTTGGCGCTGTTTTCACCATAATAGACGACATGGCCCCTTTCCATATCTTTTTTGAACACATCCGAGTAGGGCATTCCCTTGAATGTCGCCGACTCAATTAGCGTGACCGTGGGCTGGATCAGTCCTACTTTTGAAAGGTATTCCTCTGAATGGCGCAGCATGGTGCCGATGAACTTCCACGCCATGGCCTGATTCTTCTTCGGTTTCTGGGCATTGACCACCAGATAGTGTCCGTAATAGGCACAGGCTGTGTCATTGACGGCATTCTTAAATTTTGGATAGGGAACAACCCGCCATTCACCGCTGTTGTAGAATTCCGGATTGTCCGCTCGAATCCGTCCCTCCTGATAAAGGCCGGACATACACATGGCCATGTCATTGTTGTCCTTATTGAAGAGTTTCCTGGCGCTTGTGTAGGTGGGCGACCCCAGGTTTTTTCCGTTCGGTCCCCATTCCTGCATGAAGCTCAGAAATTTGATCCACGCCTGGTCATTGATAATGGCCTGTTTCCCGTCCTCACTGATGAGCCTGCCACCGAACTGCTCAGCCATGGGAACCATGGATACCAGGTAGTATGGATACCGGAAATCAAATCCTCTCCGCTTGATGATTTCGCCTTCCCGGATTGCGATCTTTTCCGATACAGTAACCATATCCTCCCATGTTTTCGGATAATCACGCGCAGGATCAAGTCCGGCGGACTTAAAAATGCGATCGTTGACGTAGACACACCAGTTGGTCAATTCCAGTGGAAGCCCGTACAAAGCGCCCTCGTAGGTGACCGGGTCGAGGACTTTCGATATGTAGGCGTTATAAATCGATTTTACGCTGTCGTACCCGGCTGCCTTATGGTCCACCGGCGCAAGCCGACGGTTGACGATATATGCGTACTCATCTTCGATTTGCAGATTGAAAATATCCGGACCCTGATTGGCGGCAAACGCCGTGAGAATGAGCTCCGCCATTTTCTTGGAGGGGTTGGCCACGCGTTTAACCTCGACATCGGGATTGGCTTTTTCAAATTCACTGATGTATCGGTCTTCGATCTCGGTTCGATTGGGGTCTTCATGGGTCCAGTAAGTGAGTTCAATTTTTGCCTGGACAGAAAAAGCTGACAAGAGGAACAAGAGCACGACAATTAAAACAACGATACGTTTTCCCATCATGATACCTCCTTTTGGTTGCATTATGCATTCCCACGATAGAACGTAGGGACGAGAAATAGGTTGCTTTTGCTTTGGCTTGCTGAAAGTAAATGATATTTCTGTATACCAATTTATATTCACAGAAAAATATGACACCCGCTATCAGAGCGTTTGTCAGAATAACGTTCCGATATCGGTGGTTTTCTGAATCTTATAGGAATGATCAATAATGTCTAATATGGGACGATCCAAACGCTCTAATAATTTTTCTTTATTTTTAATGGCAGTATACCGTGGTGCTGTTTCATTAGAACCGATCCGGGAAACGATTTTAAGCTCTTCGATCGAAACATTGCCGAATTGGGTATGCCTAAGGGTCGTGCCATATTTTGAAGTATGGCGCAATATTTTTTAAACGTATAGATTTTGTTATAACAAAATCTATAATATAGCGGTTGTCATAAAAATTAAATTCAGTCCCGCCTTGCAGGGTTTTGTGTTTGGTTAAAAGTTAAACCGTTCACAATTTTGAACAATCTCCCGCATATCGACGATGCGGCACCTGTCTGCCTGCATCAAATGACCCAGCAGGAAATCCATAAACACAAATGCCGCATCATTCATGCGCTGATGGTGGATCATGATCCCGCAAAATCCGCTGGAAAGCGCCGCTTCCAGCTCTTCAAATAAATTGTTCCAGCCGTCTCCCGCGCGGGTTTCCTTGCGGGTGTGAAGGTCGACATTGACGGAGATATCCGGCAACCCTTTTGGCGAGACCGGCCTGGCGTTCTGATAACGGGAAACCGCACGATAATTGAGCTTTCTGAGAAGCTCCAGGGTTTCCCCGCTGCAGCGGTTCCATGGCGGTGTAAACAGGGGATAAAAGCGCTCTTTCATGAGTGACGTCAGACGGTTGCACCCCCGAACAATTTCGGATTCAATTTCCGCTGTGGTGCGGGAGGGACCGAATTCCTGCTTTTTCAAATGTTCTTCATAATTTTTATGACGCCAGCCATGCTGGTGCCAGCACCAGAGAAAAGAGGTGTCCCGGCAGGTTTTCGTAAGCGCCGACCATCGCAGCGGCGTCAGCCAGGCCGGCACCACAGCCAGGGACAATGGCGCTTCATAACGCTTAAAAAGGTTGATGAGACGGTTGAACTGCTTTCCCGGAACGCCGATGTCGTCGGCACGAAAAAAAACACGGGCGGGTTTTTTTTCTAAATACCGGCGGAGGGAAGCGTCGATACAGTCGGCTATTCGCGATGTCAAGTCATCTGGCGGCGCCGTCCAGAGGGTGGCGACTCGCTGTTTTGTCGGTGTCGTCATTTTATTTGCTCTCGTTCCCAAACTCCGGCATGGGAATGCACGACGTCCATCACTAATTGTCAATCATTATTCGACATTCGTTTTTTTAAAGTTTCCAGCCATGCCGCCGTCCTGGCCGCACCGTTCAAATCAACCGATTTTTTCGTCGTGAGCGGCTGCGCCAGTTGCCGCTCGATTAAGCCGGCCAGCCTGACCGGGTCCAAGTCCGGTTCCGCCAGCACCTGCATCCATCCGAGATCTGCCAGCTTCAGGGCGCGAAGCCGCTGTTCCCGATTTTGGGGAAACGGCCATACCAGTGCCGGTACCTGCGTCGCCAGGATATTCATACAGGTATTGTAGCCGGCCATGCTGATTGACAGGTCGGCGGCATCCAGGAACGATAAAAATTCCGGCGTAAATCTCAGCACCTTGATTCTTTGATTTTCTAGGCTTTTTAACGCAGCAAACGCTTCATCATCCAGATACGGACCGGTAAACATGTGCAGGTGAAGTTCCTGGGAGATGTGCGCATGTGCTTCAAGCACGGATCTCAAAAGATCCCCGCCGACTTTGCCGCCGCCTGCACTGGCCACCAAAAGACGCTCGTTATTGCCGAGTCCCAGATCTTTTCGAATCGCCGCACCTGCACCGGGCTGCGGCGCGGAACTCACAAAACCGGTATATATGACGGAAATGGCGATATCTTCCATCCTTGAAAATGTTTCATCCAGTTTCAGCAGTTCAGGGTCTGCGTGCACCAGCAGCGCGTCAAAATATGCGTTTAATTGTGCCACCACACGGTTTTCATAGGATTCGACGTTTTTTTTCTCCACAAGGACATCCCTGAGGCTGCAGACCACCCGGCAGCGTGGCAGATCTCCATTTCGAATACCGTTTAGAATCGGATCGAGTTCGAACCGGAATGCTTTTCGGCCGAAAGGATAAAGCTCAAGCAAAAAAATATCCGGAGCTTCCCTTTCAAACAGCGTCCACAAAAAATCTTTACGTTCTTTTTGAACCTGCGCTACGGTTTTCCCCTGTTCCGTGGTAAAGATGTTTTTAAAATTGCTGTCCATCATCAGCCCGGGAAGCCGCTCCTCGCGAACATGTTGCGGAAGCGAAATATTTGCATTCCCCCCACCGGAGACCAGTATCACCTCATGATGTTTCAGCGCGCGACTGATTTCGAGGGTTCTGTATAAATGGCCGATACCCAGCACATGCTG
>CAYTAQ010000078.1:0-18134 GCA_964435695.1 uncultured Desulfobacterales bacterium
TTCTTTGATCCACATTCTATTGGCTTTCGTCATTGTAATCGGTACAACGATATCAGAGAAAAAGAACAAAAGAAGACTTCCGATCACCCCTAAAATGATAAGCGGCTTGAGGAGGCTGTGAATACTCACACCGCTGCTTTTCAAGGCAAGAATCTCGTTATTCTTACTCATCAGGCTGAAAAGAATAATGACCGACAAAAGAATTCCCACCGGCGTTATTTGCGAAATGATAAACGGGATGTTCAGCAAAAAAAAAGCGATGATTTTGGAAAGTGGAAAATCAGCCTTAACAAAATTATCAGACTTTTCAAAAAAATCTGCAATCACGTAGATGCATATCACGGCAATGAGGATAACGCCGAATTGCTTGATGATTTCCCTGGTCAGGTATTTTTGAAGAATAGACATAAGCCCTAATATCGAGTCCTGTCTTTTACAGAAAAATTCGTTCTTTCGTGTTTTCGTGATATTTTTATTTTTTATTAGCCTAGGCTTAGACCCGTTTTTTTGAAAAGAACCCCGTACACCAGTTGATAATCCGGAACCAGTACTCGATCATTAGCGGCTGCTCTTCTCCTGTACGAAAAAGCAAAAAAAGACCCAATCCACCGACAACAACATCCGGGAGCCACATCCCGATAAAAGGAGGATAAGTCCCCAACTCCCCGATTCCCCATCCCGCTGACAACAAAAAATAGTAAAAAATAAAAAACACGAAACCCAGCGCCATCCCATAAGAACGCCGCGTGATGGTTGTCTGAAATCCCAATGGCAGGGCTAATATGCCGAGGGCCACGCATGCGACGGGAATGGAAAATTTTTTATGATAATCCATGAGTGTTCGATAATAAAGAATATCCTTCTTTTTGGTTGTTTTCAGATAATGGCGCATCTCATCCAAACTCATTTCAAGTCTGTGCTTGGATTCCTTTTTGCGGTTTTCCAACGCTTGCTTCATGTCCAGGCTGATATCGTATGTTTCAAAAGAGATGGCGTTGACGGTTCGATCCTTGATGTTTACCTGATTAATCGTTCCATCAAAAAGCCTCAACCTGAAAAAAAGTTTCTCCGGCTCGCTCAACAACTTGCCCTTTGAAGCGACGACCGTACTCACCATTTTCTCGTTTCTCTTGTCTTCAATAAATACATCGATTAATTCCTTGTTTTTCGGGTCGATTCTATTGACATAGAGCATCACATCCTGGAAGCTTTCATTAAAGGTTCTTTCTTTCAAACCGATTTCAAAACTGGATGCAGCAACGTTATTTATAAGGGTTTTCATGGATACCCGGCCCCAGGGGATTCCATAGATGGTCATATAGGCGGTGATAAGGCACCCCAGAAGACAAAGGAGCAAAACAGGCGGCAACAGTGAATAAATACTGACGCCGCCCGCTTTAAGTGCGATGACCTCGTTATCGCTGGACATGCGAAGAAACGTCAGCAATATGGCGATCATGACCGAAATGGGGATAATAAACTGAAGCGAAAACGGCATGGAGTAAGTCAGCATTAGTATAAAAGCAATAATGCTCACCTGGTAATTCACGATATAATTGGTAATGTCGAGGATGTTCGTCATCAGAAAAACAAACATAAAGAAACCAACATTTATGAAAAACGGAGGCAGCATCTCTTTGAACACGTATCGGTTAATGATGGTAAACAAACGCATAGCAATTCTTCGCCTCAACCAGACAAATACGAGTGGGCAATCGTTCAAGCAATATTATTGGCGTTTTCATCGTAAGTCAATAGCTGTCCGCCCCTGCTGGTTTTACCTTGACTTTTAACCGCCTCTGACATTAATTGAGCACCATGAATCAATCCCGCGAAGAATTATACATCATGGCCGGCTGGCTGATTATCTCCGGATTTGCGCTGTTGAGGTTATTCTATGCCGGTGCTTTTCCCCTGGTTCCTGATGAAGCCTATTATTGGCAGTGGAGCCGGCACCTCGCTCCCGGCTACCATGACCATCCCCCCATGATTGCCTGGGCGATACACGCCGCCACATGCCTGCTGGGGCATTCCGAAACAGCCGTCCGGCTTCCGGCCGTGTTGTCGCTGACCATTGTCTCTGTTTACCTGTTTATCATCGCCCAAAGATGGATAAATTCCAAAGCGGCCTTTTATACGGTTGTTTTAACGCAGTCGATTCTCGGATTCAATGTCGCAGGCATACTCTCGACACCGGACAGCCCGCTGTTGGCCGCCTGGGCGGGCGCGGCATATCATATCGCCCGCGCATATGATGACGGCGACTGGCGACAGTGGATGCTTGGCGGCGCCTGGTTCGGATGCGGCATGTTGAGCAAGTATACCATGATCCTCTTTCCCCTGCTCGTATTTCTGTTCGGGCTTGCTTATGCACAACCGAGAAAACAGCTGGCCCGTGTGTGGCCTTATATGGGAGTTCTGTTGGGAGTTGTGATGTTTTTGCCGGTGATTCTGTGGAATATGGATAACGGCTGGAATACCTTTCGTCATGCCGCCCACAAGGGCGGCGTTGACCGGGCAGCCGGATTGAGCCTGAATGCCATGGCCAACTTTATCTCGTCACAAGCAGGGCTTCTTTCGCCGATAGTTTTTTTATTGCTTCTCCTGGTATGGTTTTCACCATTTAAAACGTCCAAAGGCACCGCTGCATGGATTTTCAAATATCTCTTCTTCACATCCTTTCCTGTGCTGGCGGTCTTCACACTCCTGAGTCTTCACACACATGTGGAAGGAAATTGGGCCGCTCCCGGATACCTGACCGCCGCAGTTCTGATATCCGGTTGTATTGCAACCAGTGAACCGCCCGGAACAGGCCGGAAAAGAAAAACCGTACCCGAATGGATCTGGCCGTGGGCTGTCGGCTCATCTTATTTCCTGACAGGATTGATTTTTCTGCACGCCTTGTGGCCCATTTTTCCGATTCCAATCAAGCTGGACCGCATTGCCAGGGAAACATCGGGCTGGCATGAACTGGGACAACAAATAAACGATATGCAGCAATCCATGCCGCGGCCTGACAAAACATTCGTATTCGGCCTCACATACCAGATTGCCAGTGAGGTGGCATTCTATGCGCCCGAAAACCCTCAAACCATCTCCATAAACAAGTGGACGCGACCGAACGCATATGAGTACTGGTGGAATGATGCGGATTTATTGGGATGGGATGCCGTCGGCGTGGGCAGCGCTTCGCTCAAGAACACCACCCGGCTGCAACAAATTTTTGATTATGTTGCTCCCCCTCAAAGGCTCGATATATACCGCGGCGGTTCACCCTTCCTGACCAGAACCGGAGATCCCCCGGTGTCATCGTTTTACCTCTACCGTGCATACGGATTTAAAGAGGGCATTAAATGGATACCCAAGGACCTATCAGATGTGAGGGCCGAAACGCCGTGAAAACACTCATCGTCATTCCCACATATAACGAATCGCAGAATATCGAAAGGATCATCCGCTCAATCTTCAGCGCAACCGGCGACACCGCCAATGCCCATATTCTGGTCGTCGACGACAACTCGCCGGACGGCACGGCAGCCATTGTCGAAAACCTCATGTGCTTGGATGACAAAGAACGTCTCTTTTTGATCGTTCGGGACCGCAAACGCGGACTGGGCACCGCCTATATTCGAGGGTTCCAATGGGGGCTTGGACGCGGTTACCGGCTTATAATTGAAATGGATGCCGACTTTTCGCATAATCCAATCTACCTTCCCGGAATGATTCAGGAGGCGGATCATTACGACGGTATCGTCGGTTCAAGGTATGTGGCCGGCGGCGGTGTCCGTGGCTGGGGACCTTTAAGAAAAATTATCTCGCGGGGAGGATCCCTTTATGCCAGACTTATACTTGGCATTCCCATTCATGACTTAACCGGCGGATTCAACCTCTGGAAAAGTGACATCCTCGAACGCATCGATTTGACTCAGATCAGGTCCGAAGGATATGCCTTTCAAATCGAACTCAAATACAGAGCATTCAAAAAGGGGTTTCGCTTGCTCGAATTCCCCATCATTTTTGAAGACCGTCGGCAGGGAACATCAAAAATGTCGAAAAGGATAATCCTGGAAGCCATCTATCGCGTCTGGCTGTTGAAAATGTTGAAATAACCTAATCATACGATCTCTTGACGACTGAACTGCATTTGAAATAACCATCTCTGCCGATTCTCTCTTTTTTTGCGCTGGTGTCATGTTTGCTTCACTTTCTCCAGCAATTTTTGAAATTTTTCAAACACCTGATCCGGTGTTATGTTAAACGTGTTATCCTGGCGGTCCTTAAAATCCCAATCCTTCAGATACACATATTCTTTTTTATGCCAGGCGCACCACTTTAAAGGATTTGATTTCGGTCCAAAAATAGCTACGGATGGCGTTCTTTGAGAAACGGCGAGATGATTGATCCCGCTGTCATTACAGATCAACACCTTTGCAAAATTTAACAGCGCACCAACCTGGTTAAAGGTTGTCATCGGCGATATGACGACATCGGTCTCCATTTTGGTTCTGATATAATCCACAAGCCTCTTTTCGTTGGGTGCCCATGACAATACAATCTTGAAGCGGGTATTCCGATGAATTTTATCACCGAGTTCCGCAAAACAGTCAGGGTGCCATCGCTTTTGCTTTACCGGCGAACTAGGAGATATTACGACTATCTCCTCATTTCCCAATCCCTTATCAAGAAGCCAGTTCTTAATATAATCGAAAGACGCTTCTCGGATTTTATACTCTAAATTATGCTCTGTGACGCTGATGCCGAGCGGCGCTAACAAGTCAAACTTATACAACGACCGATAGCGTGTTTTTGCTTGCGGAATCTGAACATTGTATAAAAAGTTCCATCCTTTCTTTATATACCCTAGCCGATATGTTGCGCGGCTGAAAGCAACCATCCGTGCGGAGCTGGTACCCCTGAGTTGGTCGATGATCAGATCGTATCGTCCTTTTCTGACTTTTATTGCAGCCCCAATTTGGGCAACATAATACCGGATCCCCTTGTGTTTATTTGTTTCCATAATAACCAGGTTATCAATATGGGGATTGTCTTCCATGACTGTAATATACGGTCTTTGAATAAGATAATCGATTTGTGCATCGGGGAAGTTTCTTCTCAATTCTGGAAGATATCCCGTATTCAGCAAAATATCACCAAACGGTTTATGCTGAATAATGAGTATTTTTTTTATCCCTGACAGCTGGGCTTCCGTTAATTTTTGATATTTTTTTAACATCACGTTAGCTCTTTAATTAAGTCCAATGCGGGTTTCCGGAATCTGTTTTATCGGGGCAACTAGCGATGACGCGTCATCCTGCCTGAAATCAGTTTCGTCATCATTTCTTCGATCTTATCCCCTAGTCGATCCCACGAGAACTCCCGGATCTTCCGGTAGGCTGCCTCTGCGAGCTTATCCCTGAGCTCCCGGTCGTGCATCATTATTTCCACCACCTTTCTCAAGTCTCGCTTCTTTCTCTTAATGACAAAGGCAGTTTCCCCGTGAATTGCGAAATCGCTGGTGCCATATCGAGTACAGATCACAGGCACCTTGCACGCCATGGCCTCCGCGGTCGTGTTCGACCAGCCGGCGGTATTGTCCTCGTAATGGATGAAAAGATCTCCTTTGGAATATACCTCCTTCATCGCTGTCTGTGGAACGTTGATGTGCGTTTCAATTTTGAGTTCGCTTTTCAATTGAAGCGGGGTTGTGTTGAAAACCACGACGTTGATAGCATCCCGGTCCTTTAATTTAGCAAGGGTTTCCAAAATATCCACGGTCCCCTTCCATTTCCTGGACACCCTTCCCTGAATGATAATGTAAAAATATCGCGGGTCCTTTTGAATAGGTATGCGCTGATACTGTTCTAAATTGATGCCGCCAATCAGATTAAAGCAAGGGAGTCCGTAAGTGCGATAGTTTTCGCGCCACAATCCGTTATTGCCGGATAGGACCACTGAAGGATCTTTTTTAAGAAATCGAATCCATTTTTGATAGTATTTTCTAGGCGCTCCGCCATTACATAAGATATATATAACTTTAAAAGCGGACCGGGACGATTTCAGATGCTCAATTTTTGTATACTTGGGGTTCACGAAAAAGAGGAAATCAAATTGACGGTGTTTGATCTCTTCATAGGGCTGTATCTCGAATTCCACCCCGTTTACCCACGATTTCACTTCCATTTTACGTGAATCAAGGAAAAGATATGAATTGTGGCCTTTTTTAGACAGCATGTTGCAAATTGTGACCACCCGCTTGGGGCCGCCGAACAGCTCCAGGTCAGGCATTACGAAGCCGACATTCAATTTTTCATGTGCATTCATGGAGTTGGTTGTTATCATTCCTTCAAATAATTGATGCCTGCGCTCGCCGGTGTTTCCATACGCTGAATTTCTTCATGATGAAATGCATCAGGGGGAGGATTCGCTGTTTTTAAACTGCATCTGGTACAGTCTGTAAAAAGCCCCTTTTTGGGCCAGCAGAGCTTCCTGGTTTCCTTCCTCCACAACTTCACCGTTCACAATAACGATAATCCTGTGCGCATAACCGACCGTTGAAAGCCGATGCGCAATCACGAAGGTTGTTCTTCCTTGCATGAGATTTTCAAGCGCCTTTTGGACCAGAGATTCGGATTCGGCATCAAGTGAAGAAGTTGCTTCATCCAGTATAAGAATGGGGGCATCTTTCAGCAGCGCCCTGGCGATACAGATCCGTTGCTTCTCGCCGCCGGAAAGGCGTGCGCCCAGCTCACCGATTTTTGTCTCAAATTTCTTGGGAAACGCCTCAACGAAATCATAGGCATATGCCGATTTGGCGGCATTCAGAATATCTTCATCCGATGCATCCTTATTGCCATAAGCGATATTGTTTTTAACGGTGTCGTTAAAAAGAATCGGCTCCTGCGTTACGATGGCGATCTGTTTTCGCAGGGAGGCGATGGACGCATCTCTCACATCGACATCGTCGATATAAATCGCTCCCGCCGTCACATCATAAAATCGTGGAATCAAATTTACCAGGGATGTCTTCCCTCCCCCGCTCATGCCCACCAGCGCAAGGATTTCACCGGGTTGAACAATAAGATGGATGCCCCTTAAAACCATGTCTTCATCATATTTGAAAAAAACATGATCAAAGGTAACTTTGTGGTTTCCGTCCGGAATCGTCACCGGTGCAGAAGATTCCTTGATTTCGGTCTCCATTTCGATAATATTAAAAACCCTGTCCGCTGCAGCTAACCCGCGTTGCAGCTGGTTATTCACTTTTGCCAGTTGTTTTGCCGGTCCGTACAGCATAACCACTGCCGCCAGAAAGGAAAAAAAGGTTCCGGGTGTGGAAGCGCCCGTAATCACTTTGTAACCGCCATACCAGATAACACATGCTGCCCCCAGGCCGCCGAGAAATTCCATGATCGGTGAAGTAAGCGCACGGTATTTGACCGTTTTCATTTCGAGCCGGAACAACTTGTTTGTTTTTTTGAAAAACCGTTTCTTTTCATAGCGTTCCATACCGAAGGCCTTGACAATCTTATTCCCGGCAAAGGTTTCATGCAGAAATGAGTTCATTTCAGCCATGGCTTCCTGAAGCCCTGTGCTTATTTTTCGCACCCGCCGCCCGAATTCAACAATGGGGTAATACGCCACCGGCAGGATAATAATGGCAACCAGCGCCAGCTTCCAGTCCCTGTAAAAAATGACGATGGTGAGACCGAATACGGTAAATATATCTCTCAGGGTGGTGGTAACCGCCGAAGAAACCATGGACTTGATAACAGTAACATCATTGGTAATCCGTGACATGAGCGCACCGGTCTTTTCTTCATGAAAGAAAGCCAGAGAAAGGTCCTGAATCCGATCATAGAGCATATTTCTCAGGTCTCTGATAATGCTCTCACCCACATAGTCCATCAAGTATTCCTGGCCGTATCGACTGATCCCATTAAAAAAATACACGACGATGACGGCCAGGGGAACCAGTTTCAACATGGCCAGGTCTTTTTTAAAAAAAATGTCGTCCAGTACAGGCTTGACCAGAAATGCAGTGGCTGAAGCGGCCCCCGCCATGACGAGCATGCATGCCATGGCCATGGTCAGTTTAAGCCAGTTCGCTTTTACCATGCCAAGCAATCGCTTATGACGCGACTTTAATTTCATGTGGATGAATGGAATCTTCATACTACCGTTTCAATGCCTTGCAATACCCCGACAAACAACTTGTTGCCTGTGTTTGGTGTTTGGTATTTGGTGTTTTGCAGAACGTCTTGTAATTATACTTTTTTCTAAACACCAAACACGACACACAAAACACTCTATGAATTCGCGGCACGCGAATTCATTAGGTTAAACGCAATATCCGCCACCCGCTCGGATGCGCCTGGTTTTCCGAGCTTGCCTTGTGCAAGACCAAGCTCGGATATTGTTTCTTTCAACTGTTCAGGGTCATTTAGCATGTTCAGTATATGGTCGGCAATGTTTTCAGGCGTCACTTCTTTTTGAATAAGCTCCGGAACAATCCTTTTCTCTGCGATGAGGTTCACAAGCCCGATATGCTCGACCTGTATCAGCGCCCTCCCCATCCAGTAGCTGAAAGGCGATACCTTATAGATAATAACGGTCGGTGTTCCCGACAAAGCCGCCTCCAGCGTCACTGTCCCTGATACAGCAACAACCAGCCGGCTTTTTCGAAAAATTTCACTGACGTGTTCGGTTGTCACCGTCAATCCATCCAATGTCTCATATTTTTTTAAAATATTCTCGAAAAGCGATGGATCCACCGTCGGGGCCTGGGAAACAATGAATCGAATATTTCCCATGTGCCGTGACAAACATTCGGCGGCCGCCAATATGATGGGGAGATGACGGGAGACTTCCTTGTCTCTGGAACCCGGCAGCAACCCGATTACCGGTTCCCTGATTTCGGTATCCGCCGTTTTTTTCCCGTCCAGCAGCTTTCTATCGTCCAGCAGCGGGTGTCCGACAAATGTGGCCGGAACGCCGCGCTCCCGATAAAACGCTTCTTCAAACGGCAAAATCACCGCCATATGATCGACGCGTTTTTTGATTTTTTTGATACGTCCCCGGCGCCAGGCCCAGATCTGAGGACTGATATAGTACAGTACCGGAACACCCAATTTCTTGGCCTTTGCCGCCATATGGAGGTTGAAATCCGGAAAATCAATGAGTATCAAAAGATCCGGGTTCAGGATTTTGATCAGTTTTGTGGCTTTTGCGATACCCCTTAAAAGGGACCGGCCTTTTGACAGAACCTCTGTAATGCCGACGACGGCAAGCGTCGAGGCTTCCACAAGGATCCTGACCCCGGCTTCCCGAAGCGCCTGACCACCGATACCTATGAAGTATATTGAAGGCTCCCGATCCAGCATCGCTTTTACCAGCCTGGATCCGTGAAGGTCCGCCGACGCCTCGCCGGCGATGATCATGACACATTTTTTTTCAGAATGTGGTTTCATGGCATCACTACCGCCTTTTCGCACGCTGGTGTCAGGTCTGAGCTTTCTGCCGCCAATTGTTTTGCCTGCGGATCAATTCGACATTCGTTTTTTATTCTCACCGGTTCGGTTGAATCTATCCGGGTCATCCACCAAAGCTGGGAGGTTTATATCAAAATCAAGGCCCCTCTATCCTTGCCACTATATCCAGCGCGGTCTTCAACGCGTTCCTGCCCATTTCAGCACTGACCACCGGCATCTCCCGCGTTTTTACGCACTGGACAAAAGACATCAACTCATGCCTCAAGGCATCCCCCTTGGTCAATGAGCGGGTTTCCGTTTCAACGTCGGAAATCTTTCCGTCTATCACTGTATTCCCTTTTTTCAGTATCGTCGTCTCATGGTTTGCAAAATCAATGGCTACATGCGCATTTTGCTGATATATATTCATTTTTCGCTCATTATAAGGTGCAATCCTGCTGGCGGAAATATTTGCGACACACCCGTTCGCAAATTCGAGACGCGCATTGGCGACATCCAAATGGTTGGACGCCATCGTCATGCCGGCAGCCTTCACATCCGTTATTTCAGATATCACCAGTGACAGCACCAGGTCGATGTCATGGATCATGAGGTCCAGCACGACGCTGACATCCGTTCCCCGCGGTTGATATCTGCTCTTTCTGTTGGACTCGATGAATACGGGATGTTGAATCATTTTTTTTGCTGAAACGAAAGCCGGATTAAACCGCTCGAGATGCCCCACCTGTATCAACCGTCCCCTTGATTTCGAAATTTGGATCAGCTCTTCCGCCTGATCAACGGCGGTGGTAATAGGCTTTTCAATCATCACATCGATATCATGTTCCAAAAAATCTTTGCCGATTAAAAAATGTTCGGGTGTCGGCACTGCAATGCTCACGGCATCCACCCTGCCGAAGAGGTCCTTATAATCCTGAAACGCCCTGGTGTGAAACACCTTTGCGGTTTTCTCCGATTGGGTTTTGTCAACATCGACGACGCCAACGAGATCGACATCTTCCATTATAGAAAATTTTTCAGCATGAAACCCGCCGAGATAGCCGACGCCGATCACGCCCACGCGGAGTTTGTCAAACTTTCTCTTCATCATTCCAATCCAAGTTTCAAAAAATAATATTTTATCACGAAAACACGAATGAACTTCCAACGTCCAACATCCAACGCTCAACATTCAACAAGGAATGCTGTCGATTATTCACCAAATAATTTTTTTCCCCCCCCGCATGAAAAATAGTGGAGCTGAACGATATCCATCTTCGACGTTGAAAGTTGGATATTGAATGTTGGATGTTGGATGTTTAGGGTTGACCGATCGCCACGATCCCGATACCCAGCTGATCGGCTAGCTCAATCATCTCATCCCTGTCAAATACCACCGCTTTATCCGCTTCCATTACCAGCAGCCCGGCCCCGGATTCGTGCATGGATTGTATGGTTTGAACGCCGACAGCCGGAACATCAAATCGTTCATCCTGGATGGGCTTGCAAACCTTTACCACCACGGCGTTTCCCCTTCCAAGTCTACCGCCCCTTTGGATCGTCGCATCCGTACCGTCAACAGCTTCGACTGCTAAAATCGATCCGCCGCCCACCACGACACACTGACCGATATCCAGCCGGCCGATCTCTTTGGCCACATGCCAGCCGAGTTTTATGTCGGCCTTTTCCGCACGGGACGGTTTGCGCTTGGTCCAACACCCTTTTTTCGCTATAAGATCCGGAAGAAGAAAGGTAGACGGACGAACAACGATTCCGTTTTTTTCAAGATAATCTGCAAAAGCCCTTAAGATGCCGTCGTCATGCGTATGCGACATGCCGGCAATCAGCGATATGGCTTTCATGTCGGGTTTCACATCTTTAAACAGGCTGGTTTTCCGAATAGCGCCCATCATGACGGTCTCCGTGATGTGGTTCTTCTTGAAAAACTGAATCAAACGCTTGAGCTGACCGAGGTGAAGCCATTCCAAACCGTCTGCAATTTCTTCAAGCTTTGGATCGGCCTCATGAATATAGGCCGCCACATAAACACGAAATCCATTCGCCTTTGCCCTCTTGCAAAAAATTATGGGGAACTGTCCGCTCCCCGCAATGAGCCCTATCTGCATATTCACTGGATACCTTAAACAGTGATGGGTGATGGGTATTGAAACGAAGCACTTAGGTATCAGCGCGTGATTCCGCGTTCTGATGATTTGATAAAATCAACCAGGCTGATCACTTCAGGAATCTGCTCGACTTCAGCGCTAACCCGTTCGATTGCTTCATTCATGGTCAGTCCGATGCGGAATATCAGTCTGTACGCTTTTTTTAACAGAGATACGGTTTGATTGCTAAAGCCCTGTCTTTTGAGCCCTACGGTATTGAGACCGTGTAATTTCGCCCGGTCTCCTGCGGCAATCATATACGGCGGGATATCCTTTACCACGGCGGCTTTGCCCCCCACAAACGCATAGTCGCCGATTCTAACAAATTGATGAATGGCTACAAGCCCGCCCACTGTGGCATAGTTCCCTATTGTAATATGGCCCCCGAGCGTTGCGTTGTTCGAGAGCACCACATGGCTGCCGATTCTGCAATCATGCGCGATATGCGAATATGCCATGATGAAATTCTCTTCCTCAATCTCCGTCACACCGCCGCCAAAACCCGTTCCCCTGTGGATCGTCACAAATTCACGAATAATATTTTTCCGCCCGATTTTGACAAAAGTTTTTTCACCCTGAAATTTAAGCGACTGCGGCACCGCACCAATCGCCGCATACTGAAAAATTCGACAATCCGGGCCGATGGACACGTACGGTTCAATGACCACATGCGAACCGATAGTCGTTCCTGCACCGATGGTGACATTGTCGCTGATAACGGAATAGGGACCGACGGATACGCTTGAGTCCAGTTCCGCTTTTGGATCGACAATTGCTGTTTCATGTATCATATTTTCTCTCCAATGGCCGCCATCAAGTCCGCTTCAGCCACTTTTTCATCATTTACTTTTGCAACACCGCTTAACTTTATGATCCTGGAGCGCACCTTGGTAATTTTCGCTTCCAGTATCAGTTGATCCCCCGGCACGACCGGTTTTCGAAACCTGGCTTTATCGATCCCCGTAAAATAAAGGAGACTTCCCTCTATTCCTTCTATTGAGGATAAACATGCAAGAACTCCTCCGGCCTGAGCCAAAGCCTCCAGGATGAGCACCCCGGGCATAATCGGAACGCCTGGGAAATGGCCCTGAAAAAAGGGTTCATTGAAAGTCACATTTTTCAGCGCGACCACGCTCTGGTCCGGCACAAGCTTTAAAATACGATCCACCAGCAAAAAAGGATACCGATGCGGCAGGTAGTTCATAATTTCCTGAATATCATATTCTTTCATAATGGTGCCTTTATTTTTGCTTCTATTTTTTCCAGCCGCTTTTCCAAGTTCGAAACGGCCTTCTTTAATTCGGGCAGCCCCTGAACAATCCGCTGCACTTTAAGATAATGCCGATGCGGCATTCCTGGTGAACCGGTAATGACTTCGTTGTCCGCTATCGATTTGGCAATGCCCGATTGAGGTCCAACGATGGCATGATCACCGATGGTCAGATGTTGCGCTATCCCGGCCTGGCCTGCGATAATCGCCTGCTTTCCGATGGTGACGCTCCCCGTAATACCAGCCTGAGCCACAATGACCGTATTTTCTCCCACCATGACATTGTGGGCGATGTGTACGAGATTATCCGTCTTGACACCATTTTTGATCCATGTACTGCCGAATGTCGCCCTGTCGATGGTATTATTGGCACCGATTTCGACGTCATCTTCAATAACGACATTTCCTGTCTGGGGTATCTTGACGTACTGGTCGCCGTCGACCGCAAAGCCGAAACCGTCACTCCCGATGACCGTTCCCGCATGAATGATAACCCGGTTGCCGATGGTGCATCGTTCCAGAATGGCAACATTGGGTTCAATCACGACATCGTTTCCGATGACAACACTGTCGCCGATGGCAACATTCGGATGGATGAAAACCCGGTCGCCCACGGTCACGTGATTGCCGATGCTTACAAACGGCGCTAGGGTAACATCCTCACCATGGGTGAACGCCTCACCGAAACTGGCTTTGTCGCTGAGTGACATTTCAGGCTCAGGCGGCGGGTAAAACAGACCCATCACCCTGGCAAACACTGCTTTGGGATTCTCCACCAGGATGAGGTCCCTTGCAGCCGGCTTGCAGTTTAACGGTACAATCAAGGCCCCGGCTTTCGAAGTTTCCATTTGCTTGACAAACTTAGCGTCGGCCGCGAAGGAAATATCGCTTTCGCAAGCCATCTCAAAGGGAGCAACGCCGGATATTTCTCTGTTTTCATTGCCCTTTATTTGACCATGGACAAGTTCAGCGATTTCAGCCAGCCGTATCTTCAAAGGTTTTTTAATCATTCCTCCAACTTTTCGATATCGAATTGAGATAACTCTTCAGCCGCATACGTATTATATGCCTGAATCAGCTGGTCCGAGATATCAATGGATGTCGGCGAATAGAGTATGACCTCATTGGAAATAATCAACAGAAACCCTTCTTTTTTACCAATTTCTTTGACTATTTTTAAAATATCATTTCGGACCCGTTTAACGGCTTTTTCGTTGAGAATTTTCATATCATTCTCATATTTTTTCTGTAGTTCTTTGATATCGTTAATTTTTATTCTGACTTCCCGTTCCCGTTCTTCCTGTTTCTCCTTGCTCATAACCAGCGCTTCACGCTCAAGATTTTCCCTGAGTGTCTTAATCTCATCTTTCCTCTCATTTAAGATGGTTTGTATTTCTCTGAACTTCTTGTTCATCTGTGCTTTAATCATTTTTCCGACAGATGAGGTCAGAAGCACTTTTTGAACATCGACCACACCGATCTTTGCAACATCCGCTCCAAATGAAGGAACTGAAATCATCAAGCATATTAAAGCCGTCACACCAAGTGTCTTCCATTTTTGCATTTTAGCACCTCGCAATTCTTTAAAAAGATGTACCAATGGCAAATTCCCATCTGCCCTGAGTACTTTCACCCTCTCTGGGATCTAATATCCACCCATACTCCAGTCGAATCGGACCGACGGGCGAAAACCATCGAATGCCTGCCCCGCCGCCCTCACGGATATCCGTTGCCACAATAGCCTCATCCTCGCCAAAAACACCGCCGGCATCGATAAAGAATACCCATTGCATGCCGGCTTCCTTAATCAACGGGATACTCCACTCCAGATTCATTTGAACAAAAGAACTTCCGCCGATTTCATCACCCGATTTATCTATTGCATGGATATCCCTATATTTGAAGCCTCGGACAGAGTACATCCCCCCCAGATAAAACCGTTCATAATCCGGCAGAAATCCCCATCCATTTTCTTGTACATATCCCGTCCTGCCGTTAACCATGCCCACGGTTCCTAAAAATATCGGGAAATACCAGCTGGAACCAGCCGTATATTTTGTAAATGCAATATCACCGCCAAGGCCTGCATATTCAACAGCGACACTGCTGTTGGACCCCTCTGTCGGGTTAAAGATCTTATCCCTTGTATCATAACCGAGGGAAACTTGCGTACTGCTCGTTATATTCTGTCCCTGCATTTCATGAATGGATTTTGCAGCATCTTCGTCGATGTCGGAAATATCGGTCACGTCATAGGTATATGACCAATACAGTCGGGTATCCGTATAAACCGGAAACCCAAATTTAACCCGTCCGCCTTCACTATTCTTAGTGTATCGGGTATAATCTCTTTCGGTCTTGTAGACCTCAAAACCTGCGGAAACGGGCGTATCAAAAAGATAAGGTTCTGTAAAACTTAAGGTGTATGCACTCGATTTTGCGCTGATCGTTGAATTCAGCTTGAGCGTTTGCCCTCTTCCGAAAAGGTTATTTTCGGCAATGGACCCCATGATATACCCGTAATCCATGGTGCTGTATCCACCGCCGAACTGAAGTTGCCCGGTGGATTTTTCCACGACATCAACTTTTAAAATAATTTTGTCATCCGCGCTTCCTTTGACGGTATCGACTTTGATATCTTCGAAAAAATCGAGCCGGTGGAGATTCCGTATGCCGCGTTTCAGCTCTTTCCCGCTAAATAGTTCCTGCTCGTATACGTTGAGTTCCCGTCTGATGACCTTATCTCTGGTCCGTTTGTTGCCGCTGATATCAATCCGCTCAAAATAAACTTTGCCCCCCTTTTTGATAACATATTCGATGTTGACCTTTAAGTTTGCGGCATCCTTATCAATCCTCGGATATATATCAACATAGGCATATCCCTTGTCAGAGTATTCATCATTCAGCCCCAACACATCATTATGCACGACCTCGCGGTTATAAAATTCCTCCTTGGTAATCTTTAATTTTTCCATAAGTTCGGGTTCAGGGGCGATGAGATCTCCGGCGATACTGACTTTTCCAACCCTGAATTTCGGTCCTTCATCGATCTTAATCTTGATATATATCATATCATTAATATATTCAACCAGGGGTTCCCCCACCTTTGCTTCAATGAATCCACTGTTATGATAAAAATTATGAAGTTTGATAGCGTCTTGTCTGAGCTTTTCCTTGTCCAGATCGCCTGAAGATGTAAGGAAAGACCAGAAGCCTTTTTCGCTGGTTTCCATAACCTTTTTTAATTCTTTGCTGTCGTATACCGTATTGCCTTCAAAATTTATTTCCTTGATTCTCAGCTTCTTCCCTTCTTCGATGATATACTGGAGATCCCCCTGGTTATTCTCTAATTCCTCCACTTTATAGTCAACTTTGATATTATGATAATTTTTCTCTTTATAGAGATTCTCTATTCGAATAATATTATTCTGTATGCTGAAAATATTCAAAATGGAGCCCGATTTGATATTCAGGCTCTCTTGGAGTTCTTCTTCTTTAAAAACACGGTTTCCCTTGAACAGTATCCTTCGAATGGTCGGCTTCTCTTTGACATCGAAGGTGATGATCCTGCCCTCATCCGTATCTTTGTATTCAACACGGATGTCCTCAAAATAGCCCATGGCGTATACGGCCTTTAGATCGTTTGACAGGTTTGCGGCAATGTATGGGTCGCCCGGCTTTGTTTTAATATGCTGCTCGATGGCATCCGTTTCGATACGTCGGTTTCCGGTTATGAGGATGGCCTCTATCCTTTTTCGGTTAAAAAGTTTTAAAGTGATTTCCTGTGAAAGCTTCTGTACACCTGAAAGCAGATTCTCGATGCCTTCAATTTCCATCGAAATAACCCTGACGGGCCCTTCATTCAGGGGCGTCAAGATTTTTGCATTAAGATCGAATTTCTGGTCGGTTCGGGATAGGCTGCCCCAAACGATATATTCGACACCCAGTTTGATTCCAATCTTGCGCGCTTCGACTTCATTCTGATCCGTTGCTTCCCAGAATACGGCATCTTTGGCATCCGCAGCAACCATGACAGCCCCTTCTTCCGCCAGATGTTTCTGAATCAGTGCCGGAATCTGATCTTTAAGATAGCCTAATTCATCCGCCGCATGGATGCCAAAAGGCAACACTGATACCCGAAAGGTGTCTTGTGAGCGGGCAATGGAAGGAAGGATACAAATTGCGACAATGACAGCCAGGCAAACGTGTTTTATCATAAATAAATACCTCAATTTTTCTCAACTACCTGCCCGTCCACAATCGTCACACAACGGGACATATAAGATGCAAGCTGCATATTATGGGTCACCACAACCATCGTCATGGAAAACTCCTGATTCAACGACAGAAGCAACTCATGAACCTGATCGCTGTTTCGCCTATCCAGATTGCCGGTGGGTTCATCGGCCAACAGAATGCGGGGTTTAAGCACCAATGCCCTGGCAAGTGCAACCCTTTGCTGTTCACCACCTGAAAGTTTTCCGACCCTGTGATACAGTCTGTCTTTCAAACCCACTCTCACAAGTATCTTCTCAGCCGCTTCCTTTGCGTTCCGGCTGGTATTTCCTTTGATTAAATTCGGCATCATGGTATTTTCCAGTGCGCTAAATTCCGGAAGGAGGTGGTGAAACTGAAACATAAACCCGATGAATTCATTCCGGAACTTCGCCATCTTCACGCTGTCGAATAAAAAAACATCTTCCCCCCGGAAAAGAACCTTGCCTTTATCCGGACGATCCAGCGTCCCAAGGATATGCAAAAACGTGGATTTCCCGATGCCCGATGCCCCCACAACCGATAAGGTTTCCCCGTCTTTAATGCTAATGTTGACCGCCCTGAGTATTTCAATGGGCGCATGAACATCGTGGAACTTCTTGTAAAGGTCCTGAACCTCTATAAAATGATCATTTGATGGGGCCGGTTGGGCGTTTGATTGATTTCCGCCCCGGCCTGCGCTTCGGTTTCGGTTATCCATAGCGAAGAGCCTCAACTGGATCCAGTTTTGATGCTTGATTGGCAGGATACAGCGTTGCAAAAAAGCAGATGGTGACTGCAGCGGATGCAATAATGAGGACATCCAGAATATCCAGCTTGACCGGCAGCGTCGTCAGGTAATAGACATCGCCCGGAAGCTCTATAAATTTATATTTTTCAAGAAGCGCACACAAAATAAAGCCGATGGCCACCCCCAGAAATGTTCCGATAGCCCCGATGACCACCCCCTGGAAAACA
>CAYTAQ010000079.1:0-10874 GCA_964435695.1 uncultured Desulfobacterales bacterium
TCTCGCCTGTCATGGTCATTTCCTGCAGAGAGGCGGTATTTCCCAAGGCAGCAGCAGGGCTGATGTTCACCTGGATTTTTCCGTTGGATTCCTTTTCAACATACTCTTTGAATGCGACCGCACCCGCATGCACGTACATGGTGGGATCAGCCACATCGGCATGGGCCAGGGTCATTTTCACGACCTTATCAGCGGCAATTGCCGGCTGGATGTTGATTATCAAAGCGGCGGTGGCCGCCAATCCCAAAATGCACCAGTTTTTTATGATCTTTTTAATTTCCATTGAATCTTCTCCTTTGCAGTTAAATTATCACGGGTTTTTTTACAGATGAACCATCGGTAAAGAACACTGCAGCAAGAAACACAACAGTCTATTTGCCAAAGATTTCCAAATCGCGAAATCAATGAGTTTTTCATAAAATGTAATGGAAATCACTGATGTCCGATTTGCCGTACAATAAACGATATTTCGAACATGCGCTGAACCGTTATCAAAGTGTGTTTTTCTTGTCAAGGGTTTTTACGGGTAGTGGAAGAAAACTATTCTAATCAAGCGTGGCATCGCTTTGATATTACGATGTATCAGAATATGGGGAATCCAGAAAGATGCGAACGCTTATGTTAAGATCAGATGGATTGGATTGATTTATTCCTTTTTTTTACTACTATAATATCGTTTTTGCGGTTATTGTCCTCAACCTGGAATTTACGATATCTTTGTTAAGCGAGGTGTAAACATTGTTGGCGTTTTTGGCAGGTTTCATCCTCAAAACATTTTTTAGCTAAACATATAAGTAGATATATGTTTTTTCATAAGCTTTGAACTGTGTTTTTCGTTTATGAATTGACTTGTCTGTAATATTGGATTAAGTATGTAATTACGTACACTAAGCAAAGATAGCATAGGGCATTTAAATTCCAGCGCTTGAATAGCATGTATTTAGCAGTCGTCTATTAACAAATGGAAGATACAAATGGTAAAAACGATACCTTCAATAATACGCGCCTTTAAGGTTCTCGATTTATTTCTTAAAGGGACTCGATCATTATCGGTACCCGAAATAGTTTCACGCTTAAGTTTTCCCCGGACAACCGCTTATGAAATCGTTAATACCCTTTTAGAAAGTGGATATCTGACCCGTGATGAAAACCGGCCGAACAAAGTTAATTTGGGATTTAAGCTTTTCGAACTGGGAAGTGCTTATGCAGATCAGTTTGACTTGATTTCGGAAGGTAGAAAAATAGCGGCTCAAAATGTTGAAAAATGTGATGAAACCTGCCAAATGGCAATTCGGGATAATACAGAAGTTGTTTTTGTCGTCAAAGAAGATTGTTCACAAGCATTACGGCTCGTTTCATCGGTTGGAACGAGGTTGCCGGCACATTGCACCGGCGTCGGTAAAATGCTGCTTTCCGCATTAACTAATGAAGAAATCATTCAATTGTATGACGGGAAAGATGAATTGATCAAAATGACCGAAAATAGTATTATCTCTGTTTCAAAACTGATAAAAGAATTGGAGATCATACGACGACGTGCTTTAGCTTTTGATAATTGTGAGTCAAATACAGATGCCAGTTGCGTTGCCGCTCCGGTTTATAATCACAAAGGTTTAATGGTGGCATCAATGAGTTTTACGGTTCCGGTTAACCGCATGAAATCAGATAAGCAAGAACAATTGTCTAGAGTCATCCGCGAAGGAGCAGAGCAATTATCCAAACGCCTTGGCTTTGGAAGTGGAATTATTTGATAGAAGAAAACTAAGAATAAAGGACGCGACTTGATTCGCATGAAGAAATCATTTCAGCCGGACTCCTTTGTAAAATATTATCAGAAGGTTGTCCTCTCAGCAACTGTCTGCAACATCTAACTGATGTATGAATATTTTGATCTTGTATCCTGCAAATGGTTTTTGAAAAACAGACGATCGGTTGACACCGACTCATACGGTTCAAGATAAAACCGGTCTTTATCCATAGCTGCGATAATCTCCCCATCATATATATCGTCCATTCCATAAGTATAGAACCTCTTGAATAACCAGTTGTCTGGAATATCTAATTTACGTATTTGCAATCGAACGCCATTATTTCAGATAAATTAAATCTTTCAGCCAACTCTCGGGAAGTCATCTAAAGTGGAAAATTTGCATTCTAACTAATTGACAAATTTTGCTATTGTTTTGCCTGTCAAGGAAAAGACAAAAAGACAGAAAAAACTGTTGACAAGAAAAATCCGCCTTGGTAGTAAAATACCATATGTTCGTAATTCCAGACAACGTTCGAAATAATGGATATTTATAATTCTTATGAATAGTTCCGAAATGGGTTTTTTTAATGTTTTTGTTTTGCAAAAGGGTTTTTCATAATAAAGGCAAACAAAATGACATTCCAAAATACTGATGCCCTTTTCTCCACTAGGGCGCAATCCTTGAAGCCTTCAGCTATAAGGGAGATACACAAACTCCTGGAAATCCCGGATATGAGGTCTCTCGCCGGAGCTTGGCCAGATCCGGCCGTCTTTCAGTCAAAGGAGATTTCCAAAATAATCTCAACCCTTCTAAAGGAATGCGCTGACCAAACCCTTCAATACGGGTCTACGGGGGGATATATTGAATTACGAAAAGTACTGGCCGAGCAAGCCTCTAAAAATGATGGGATACAATGCACACCTGAACAGATCCTTATAACGACGGGTTCCGCTCAAGGGATGGATTTAGCCTGCCGTACTTTCATCAACCCCGACGATATTGTACTTGTTGGGCTCCCGTCATATTTTGGCGGTACCAGTACGGTAACAGCATATGGGGGACGAAATCTAGGTATCCCCATAGACGAAGACGGTTTGCGAGTGGAATTGATGGAAGATAAACTGGGAGCTTACCAAAAAGCCCACATACCAGTAAAAGCTGTCTATACCATTCCCAATTTTCAAAATCCCACTGGTGTTACATTATCATTGGAAAGACGCAAGATGTTGCTGAAACTTGCCGATCGTTTCCAGTTCATTATTTTTGAAGATGACCCATATGGCGAGTTGCGTTTTGAGGGAGAACACCTTCCATCATTGGCGGCGATGGACAAACACGGATATGTCATTCATTTCCGTTCTACGTCAAAAACGTTTTCCCCCGGAATGCGTGTTGCTTGGGCGGTTGGGCGATCCGAAATCATTGAAAAGATGGAATTAGCAAAACAGTTTACCGATATTGCCTCCAATACGCTTGCTCAGTTTGTCCTCCTGGAACTGATCAAGACAGGTGCTATGCAGCGCGCCATAAAAAACAATATAGAATACTATCGCAAAAAAAGGGATCTAACCCTGAAACTGGTTGAAAAGCACTTTCCCGAACAGGTTTCCTGGACAAAACCTAAAGGAGGATTTTTTATGTTTGTAACCCTGCCGAATGAGCTTAATGCTGATGACCTTTTGGCAGATGCCTTGAATCACAAAATAGCCTTTGTCAGCGGTTCTTCATTTTTCGTCGACGGCGGTGGTAAAAATACATTTCGGCTTTCGTATTCCCAGTCCAGTCATCAGGACATTGAAGCCGCAATTCCAACGCTGGGAGATTTAATCAGAAAACGAATCAATCCTTAGTTTTTCCCGTATGATAACAGAATGTTAAAGGAATAGCTATGAAAGCAGCCTATTACGAAGAATTTCAGAAACCGTTAACTTTAAGAAATCTACCGGATCCATCTCCAGAAAAGGAAGGTGTGGTGATTGAGGTAAAAGCCAGCGGTTTGTGCCGCAGCGATTGGCACGGTTGGATGGGTCATGATCCGGATATTCATCTTCCTCATGTTCCCGGCCATGAACTGGCAGGTACAGTCGAAGCTGTGGGCAGCGATGTCAAAAACTGGAAAGTCGGTGACCGTGTTACGGTTCCCTTTGTCTGCGGCTGCGGGGTCTGTCCGCAATGTGCTTCGGGAAATCACCAGGTGTGCGACCATCAGTTTCAGCCGGGATTTACTCATTGGGGTTCTTTTGCGCAATACGTTGCTATCGCTCGCGCCGATATCAACCTGGTGCGATTGCCTGAGACGATCGATTTTGTTACAGCAGCCAGTTTGGGGTGTCGTTTTACAACATCATTTAGAGCGGTTGTAGCGCAGGGAAAAACACAAGCCGGACAATGGGTAGCGGTTCACGGCTGCGGTGGCGTTGGCCTTTCCGCCATCATGATCGCTAACTCTCTGGGTGCAAATGTCATTGGAATCGATATCGATGATACAAAATTGGAGAAAGCATTATCGCTTGGAGCATACGCTGCCGTGAATACCAAGGCCGTTCCGAATGTGGTTGAAGCTGTCAGAGAGCTATCAAATGGAGGCGTACATGTTTCTATTGACGCTCTGGGTCATCCGGAAACCTGCTTCAACTCGGTGGCCAATTTAAGAAAAAGGGGAAAGCACATTCAAGTAGGGCTTATGCTTGGGGATCATTGTCAATCTCTCGTTCCCTTTAATCAAATTATCGCTAACGAACTGGAAATCCTGGGTAGTCACGGCATGCAGGCGCATCGATTCGACGATATTCTGCAAATGATCGAAGCTAAGAAACTGCATCCAGAAAAACTAATCGGGAAATTGATTAGCCTGGAGGAGTCGCTTCAAGCCCTGGCAGATATGAACAACTTCGAACACCTGGGTGTAACTGTTATCAACCGGTTTTGATACATGGGTAGATTGTATTCCTACCATTCACTATCTGCGGTTTAAAGGAACAATCCAACTGATCTGAAAAATACCCACAGGGGCATTCATCAAATGATATTAACGAGTGTCGTCAATCGATGAACATAACGGTGAAGCATCAAACAAAAAAAGGCGCATGTCTTTTTCGTATTCAGTTATTGCAGTTCGTTTTAATAAAAAGAATGAATAATCTATTGGCTTTCAATAGGTTTATAAATTCCCGCTAAAACGATACCCAGGATGGACAATACAATACCCGTCCAGAAAGCAGGCCGATAATGGCCAACGATATCGAAGAGTAACCCTGCAAAATAAGAACCAAGAGCAGCCGCAATTGCCTCGCCTATCGCAAGTATCCCCATAATTAAACCTAATGACACCAATCCAAAGGTTTCAGCGGTTATTGAAAACCTCAGTACGGCTTGGGCACCCCAGCCAAACCCAAAAACCAAAGCAAACAGATAAAGACCCCACAATTCACAAGTATTTAGTATCAATATAAGAGATACAGTTGTCACAGCATAACTGATCATGAAAGCAAGACGGTTACCTATGGCGTCAGCCACTCTACCCATTCCTATTCTACCGATAATACTCGAAATCATTAGAACAGCAGTCACATTTGATGCGTCGAGTAGAGAGAATCCCTTATCTTGGACATGAGCAGCTGTATGAACTAAGAAAGTTGATCGACAGAAACCAAAAATAGCATAGAGCCCAGCAATTAACCAGAATGACCGGGTGAAAATGATCTTGGCGATAGATAGTTTGGCAACAGACAATTTTTGTTGATCAGGTTTTAAACAGGATTCGTGTAGATTCGCAATCCCATCAACGGATTGACCGATATCCCGAGGATCCCGTTTCATGAGAAGGCCAGATATGATGAACCCTGCGAGTGCTATTAAGCCCAGCATCCAATAGGCTGACCTCCAACCGTATTTTAAAATAAGCCAACCTGTGATTGGGACGAAGACCAACCCGCCTACGCCTAATCCAGTTTGAACGATGCCTGTCATCAAACCCCGTCTTCGTAAGAACCATCTGGCTACAGTCGACATAATTGGTGCTGTTGTTACGCTCAAGCCAATAGACGCAATGATTCCGTAAACCACATAAAACTGCCACAAGGAGGTTATCTGTGACATCAACAAAAAGGAAATTCCAAAAAATGAACCGAAAAGAATCACAACGATTCTCGGACCAAGCTTGTCAGAAAGCCAACCTGTAATAATAGACAGAATAGCCATCATAAAAGCACAAATGGAATAAGCAGAAACAGTATCCGCCCGATTCCACCCGAAATCCGCCATCATTGGTTTATAAAAGATACCAAAGGTACTGCTTATACCAAATGCGATCATCCATATGACGAATCCCGATGCGGCCACGACGTAGCCATAGAAGAATCTCTTCTGCTTTGGATGGACTCGATGTCCTGCCTGATTAAACAAGACTTTCCTTTCCTGCATAATAATTTGAAACGATTCATAATATAAATTTGTCTTTGGAGAGATCGGTGGTGGTTCAACCAGTTGCTTGTTAAAAAGGCAACCAACCGGTCCAAAAAAGACAGGAAAGGACCGTAACATTGCGTTCTTCGCCCTTCCACAGGCCGGCATATATCATACTACCACTCGAGGGAAAAGCCTGTCGTGGGTCTATTCTTACTTTCCGGCCAATTTTCGCTACCACGCAATCCTGGTACCTACTAGGTTTTTTCGATTTCAGTTATAACTATATGACGCCGGGCGGCGCTGCGGTACTTGAACATGACGCTATCAGGTAGAGGTTCCACCGATTTGAGGGTCTCATCCACAGTTCCTGAGGGATCAAAGATGCGCAGTTGATAGGGTTCTTTTTTGCTTTGAGTGGCAGATTCGATCATCTTGGCAATCATACCGATTTCATCTGGAGATAGGTAGCTAGTTTTATTTTCGCCACGAACGACCGGAGCAATGATGGTATAAAATTGATATTCGTCAAACTTCGCTGCCAAACGGATTGACCGCTCAAGTTCATCAGCTTGAATTTTCTGGCCCGTGGGTTGTTGATACAACGTAGCGGGTCCCTTAATTTCCATGACCATGCGGTCAGCCAAACCCTGGGCAACAATCTTTTCCAGAATACCGGCGTTTCTGCCATCACTGAATAACTGTATCTTCAGCCGGCTTTTTTTAAGGTAAGATAGAACGCGGATCAGATCGCCGTCCCGGTCAGGATTGCCACCGGAAATGTTAAAACCATCGATCCATTCACCGTGAAGCACGCTGCGGTTGATAAACCCGTCCAAGCCGTCACCGGCCATCAGATATCCCATGATAACGCTCGCTCCCTGGCGGATAACGCTGCCGTCGGTGAAAACAGGAAACTCCACACCGTCCTTGTCTCGAAAAATTTGGCTACGATTGGCGCGATAAAATTTGGCAAAGGCTTCTTTACCCTCAGCGTTAATGTCAAAATCATCAAAGGCGATGTCCTGATCAACCATAAAGCGTTTGGTGATCTTGCACCGGGTGCACCCGGCAACCGAGTAGATGGTATTGCTCATTTTAGAACCCCTCTATGTTACTGGCATATTCACAACCCCGACCCCTCTGCCTATGCCTAAGTTCTGATATTCGGCCAGCATGTATGATTCTCCATTTCCTTGGTGCCAATTATCTTGACAAATACTGTTCTAAATGGTAACCCATTCTCCATTACATAGCACAGTTTAAATGGAATGGGAATTTTTTTATGACCTTTCAACCGATTGACAAATCCCGACGCTTTCTGCAAGTGTCCAGACAACTCCGCCAGTCCATCTTCAATTGTGACTACCTCCCAGGGCAACGCTTGCCCAATGAAAGGGTTTTGGCAGAAACCTTCGGTGTCAGCCGAATCATCATCAGAGAAGCCGTCTGGGATTTAAAACGGTCCGGGCTCGTGGAAATCAAACGGGGTGCCCATGGGGGTGCCTTTGTCCAGGAAATGAAGCATGACGCGGTTACATCCGTCATGCGGGACTTCTTGAGCTTAACAGAAGCGAGACCCGCTCATATCATTGAAGTGCGTCTCTTCCTGGAGCCTGCTGTAGCGGCGTTAGCAGCGGAAAGAGCGACGGATGATGATGTGAAAGAGATGTACAAGTACCTGGAGATTGTTCCAAAAGTACAAACCGATGAATACGTACGCTGGCATATCGGCTTTCACCGTATGGTAGCCAAAGCTTCTCAAAATCCTATTTTTAAGTTACAGGTTAATATTCTGCTGGATTTTGCTGAAGATATGGTTTTGAGCCTAAGGCCGAAAGATCGCATCCTTCACGACACGACATCTCACCCGGCGATATTGGAAAAACTTTCACAACGGGATGCCGAAGGCACCCAAAATCTTTTTTATTCTCATTTGCTAAAAATCAAACCGTTCTTTGAAAGCTGGGAAAAGCAGTTTGGGACAACCGGCCTGATCCGTTCAAAAATTCAATAAAGGAGCCGATATGACATATCCAAGTATCTATCCTACTGGAGCAACCATCTACGACCCGACCCGATGCTGGAACGGCTACACGATTTATCAAGCCAAGGATCTCGGCGCCTTGCTCATTGATATGAACGGTGCTGAAGTCAAATTATGGAAGGGACTGCACGGCCTGCCCAACAAAATGCTTCCTGGGGGATATGTGATGGGCGCCACCGGAGAGCGCAATACACAATACGGAATGCAGGATTATCTTGATGTCGTCCAGGTGGATTGGGATGGTAATATCACCTGGAAGTTCAATGAATACGAATATATTGAAGATCCCGGTGAAGAGCCTCAATGGATGACTCGGCATCACCACGATTTTCAAAGGGAAGGCAATCCGGTCGGCTATTATGCACCGGAGATGGACCCATTGACGGATCAAGGCAACACCTTGATCCTGTGCCATAAGAATTTAAAGAATAAAAACATATCCGACAAGCTTCTGCTGGATGACTGCATCGTCGAGGTCAATTGGGACGGCGAGATCGTCTGGGAATGGGTGTTGAGCGACCACTTTTTTGAGTTCGACTGGAGTGAGGAAGCCAGAAATATTTTATTTCGCGATCCCAATGTGCGCAACTGCGGAGGAGACTGGATGCATGTCAATTCAATGTCCGCGCTGGGTCCAAACAAATGGTTCGATTCCGGTGACAGCCGTTTCCATCCGGACAATATCATCTGGTCATCTCGAGAAACGAATATCGCCGCCATCATTGACAAACAAACCGGCAAGATTGTCTGGAAAATCGGCCCCGATTACAACACCAGCAAAGAGCTTAAACAATTGGGATGGATCATCGGCATGCACCATGCCCACCTAATCCCCAAAGGACTCCCCGGTGAAGGGCATTTGATGATTTTTGACAACGGCGGCTGGGCAGGATACGGCGCACCCAATCCCGGTGCTCCCACGGGAGTGAAAACAGCCCAACGGGATTACTCTAGAGTTCTGGAAATCGATCCGGTCACTTTGGATATCATCTGGCAATATACTCCGAATGAAGCCGGATACCGAATGCCCATGGATGCAAACCGCTTATACAGCCCTTTTATCAGCAGCGCCCAACGCCTGCCCAACGGCAATACCTTAATAACTGAGGGATCCGGCGGTCGTCTCATCGAAGTCACCCCGGATCATCAAATCGTCTGGGAATACATCAGTCCGCATTTCGGTCAGTTTTACCGTTTTAATATGATCTACCGGGCCTATCGTGTGCCGTATCATTGGGTTCCCCAGCTGGATACCCCCAAGGAGGTCCCCATAGCGCCCTTGGATGTCACCACCTTTCGCGTGCCTGGCGCTGCGGCTCCGGGACTGGCTGAAGTCACAAGTGTTGAAGGTGTTAAGCCCTATCAGAAAGCCTCGGTTTTGTGTGTCGCAAACTTGTCAGATATTGATAATGAGTAAGGAGCCAAATAGCGTATCATTTTTTTACCCGCTGCAAATTAAAGACCGCATCTCACCTGATTTTGAACGTAAGATGCGGTCTTTGATTTTTGTCTAGAGTAATTGTCAGGAATTCGTTCCGATTAAGATATAGGCTTCCGGTATTTTTTACATGGAGCCTTCGGGTATAGTGACTCCCGCTTCTTGGTAATATTTAAGCGCGCCCGGATGCAGCTTCATGCCGGCATTTTGTACGGCATATTCCTTGGATATGTTTTTCAACCAGGGATGCGTCTCACTATTTTTCTTTGCTTCTTCCCAGAACAGCTTGGTGAGTTTATAGGCAAGATCGGCATCCATCGACGTGTTTACGGAAACACCGACCACCGATCCGAGACAGTAGACATCCTCTTTATTGTCCAAACCATCCCCATAGATGCCGACGGGGATGATACCGACTTCGCGGCCAGGTTTATGCGTGACCTCAAAAGCATTTTTGTTAGCTTCAAACTCCGCTTTGGTCAAGCCCAACAGATGGAGTTTGGAGGTCAGCGCCAGCTGTTCGACACTAGGAAACGGCGCAATGCCTCCGATAACGTAAACATCGAATTGGCGATCCTGGAAACCCTGGAAGGCAGATGACCAGCTGCCCTTGACGTTGTCGTAATCTTGGTTCGGTTGATAGCCTGTTGTAGCTTCAAACCATTCTTTGGCTGCATTCCAGGCACCACCACCCGGAGGGCCTAAAAAAACCCTCTTCCCCTTTATGTCTTTGAGCGTTTTAATACCGGCACTTGCATAGGTCACCACATGGTATTGGCCATAGGGGAACCAGAACAGCAGGTTCAGGTTCTTGGCTAGTTCGGATGCATTTGGCAATTTGCTGTACATGGCCTTTTGGGCCTTCATCAGCATATATACCACCGGTGACGTCATGCAGATATCAATTTTGTCCTCAGCCAGATCGATCATATGTTTCGTGGCTGCTCCGGTGGCATCAACTTTAATATTAATATCATTCTGGGCCTGATTGATCATGGTCGCCATGGTCGTCATGGTCAGATAGGCAGACGACCCAGGCGAAATGGTTGCCATTTTGAGTGTTTGACCGGCCTGCGCCATTGTTGCTACTGCTAAGGCCAATATCCCCAAAAACAATGCTTTCAAAATCTGTTTTTTCATAATGCCCCCCCGTTGGTTGTTGTTGTCGTGGTGCGGTCTGTAGTTTTCGAGTACCCCGCCGGGTCGTTACGATGCAGACGGCCAATATCCCCGC
>CAYTAQ010000079.1:10884-17904 GCA_964435695.1 uncultured Desulfobacterales bacterium
AGGTATTCCCGGAACGATCAACAATACAGCTGAAAACAATCTGACGGCACGCTGCCAGATGGATAGCCGTTTCCACTCCCAGCCTCCCAGACCGGTTGCGATTCCCCAGGTGGCAATCGCAAAAAGGGATAGCGCCCAGAGCAACCCAGGTATGCTGAGATCACCAACGATTAGTAGTAAATCCGGATGAAAAACGAACAGGTAGGGTATGATAAATCCGGCGATGGATAAGCGTGTGGCCTCGAATGCGGTTTCCAAGGGTTTGGATCCGGCAATGGGTGCCGCCGCAAAGGCTGCAAGCGCCACCGGCGGTGTCACCACACTGAGCACACCGAAATAGACCACGAAAAGATGCGCCGCCATCAGGGAAAGACCCAACTTGTTCAGCGCCGGCCCCAGTACAATGGCGATCATCAGGTAGGCAGCGCCGGTGGGCACCCCCATACCCATGATAAGGCAGGAAATCATAACAAACATCAATGCAAGCCACAGGTTGCTGGAGGCTACGGACAGGACGAGCTCGGCGAACATGAGGCCGATACCCGTCATATTGATGACCCCGATGACAAAACCGATGGCGCTGACGACCACCATCAAAACGGCGCAGGTTCTACCGGAATCGACCAGCGCGGCCCACCAATTTTTGGGATGCCGGAAACCGGGGAAAAACCAAAGGCAGAGCATAAACGCACTGACAAACGCATAAAAGCCGGCGTTCTGGGCGGTTCGGCCGGTTACCAGAACAGCGATGATCACCCCCAGCGGGACCACGAAAGCGACGCTTTTCAGCCAATCCTCACGGGTCAGTTTCACCCGGTCTTTTTCCGGGATGGCTTCGATTCCCAGTCGCTTGGCTTCGATAAAAACGACGACGAACAATGACGAGTAATACATGATCGAGGGTATCAAGGCGGCTATGATGATTTTCAGATAGGGAATGCCGGTTACATCCGCCATCAGGAAGGCAACTACCCCCATCACCGGCGGCATGATCTGTCCTCCTGTTGAGGCCGCAGCTTCGACCGCCCCTGCGAACTTAGCCTTAAATCCAATTCTCTTGATGATCGGTATGGTAAAAACGCCTGTGGAAACCACATTGGCCACAGCCGTTCCGGACAGTGAGCCGAATAGGGCCGAAGCTGCCACAGCCGCGTGGGCGGGCCCGCCGGCGAATCGACCCGTCGCGGCCAGAGCCAGTCTTAACAGGACCTCACCTGCCCCGGACTGTTGCAGAACCGCTCCGAACACGATGAAAACCAGGACGATCCTGCTGACCACCTCAACCGGACGACCAAATACCCCATCGGTGGAGAACCAGAGGTTTTCAGCGGCATGTACCCAATCTACATCCGCTCCGCCCAGACCGGAAGGCAAAATCAGATAAAGCGCCGCTGCAACGACGACAGCCAACATGGGGCCCCCAAAAAAGCGAAAGGTCAAGTAGCCTATCAATACGATGGCAACCCAGCCAAAGGCATTCTGTCTCCCGCTTATGGTAATGAAGAACACCTCCTGCTCAAACATCACCTTTCCCCATTCCCAGAAAATATAAATCAGGGCGAGGGCCATCAATCCGTGCAGCAGGAGGAAGAACATTTTGGGGGACTTGCCGCGTTTTTTTTCTTCCAACCTGAAAAGGCTGATCAGCAATCCCAGGAGTACGGTGGCGCCAGATACGATAACCATATCAAAGACACCGATAGCCGCAACGACGGTTGCAAAGATCGCCAGGCTTGCAGACAACAAATCCGATGCAAACCGAATGCTTCGAGTCAAAACATTCCTCTTTTGATTGCTATAAATATCTCATCCTGCCGCAGTAGAATATTATCCATGCAATTCAATCATTCCATGACTTTATTGCTGAGTTTGTTCAAACGACTAAGTTAATTTAGGTAGATAGATGCGTTTATTACTTTTAAAGCCATGAAAAAAATTCTAATAATCCAAATGATTGTGGACAATGGAGAATGGGTTACCAATTAAACTCTAAATTGTCAAGTGGATTATTAAGATTGCATTTCGTGGGGATGCATTTTAGATTTTCATCTCTTCTCGCAGGAATGTGAAACTTCAATATGTTGTCATCAGTTATCATCCTGATACAAATTTTTCTTTGTTCGACATTTGACTTACAAAACAAACTCACGATCGCTTAATCCTGTCGAAATTTACCAAGTCACCGCCGGATCATCGACATTTCTGGTAGATGACTTTATGGAGCTGTTGCGAAAATTTTTCGCCCCGATATGAAGGCTGGTAGACGCAAATTTTATCTCTTTTTTATGCCCTTTTCTGCCGACAACATGCACGCCATGCAATGATATCAACAACATGCACATTATGCACAAAATGAGGCTTGACAACAGGTGCGAGAGAATTTATCATTATTTCAATGGGTTATATATAAGAGGTGAACGATAGCGGCCTATAATGCGGTTCAAGGGGTCGGAAGTTCAAATCTTCTCGCCCCGACCAAATAGTCTATTAAAATAGCGGGTTAGCATGGTAGCTGGTCCGCTATTTTTGTGCTTTTTTGGCTTTGTCTACCCTATGTCTACCCCACTCTGTTTCGAAATGGAAACCACACCAAAGGACAGGTTACTAGTTTATCGCCTGAATCTGGATCTTATATGTCGGATCTAGCTCTATGGCCTTATTGAAAAGCTTTTGTGCTTCTTTCTTTTTGCCTTTATCCATTGCATCGATACCCTTTGAAAAATAAAGGGCAGCATCAATACTGCTTTTTGATTTTCCAGGCGACTCTTTCAAGCTGGTTTTTAAAGCATCTGCTATTTTAGTTGCCAGCTCTGTCTCAAGCGCCATGAAGTTTTTTGTTTCACCGCTTACGGATTCAGCCATTACCAACTCGCTGCTTTCAACCTTAATGATCCGCACATCCATCCTGATCATATCACCCATGATGGTAAATGAACCAAATCCTATCGATTGAGCGCCCAGTATTTTCCCGGCTTCAATGGCCGTTGACTGATCCACGCCTCCCAACTGACCGAGCGCTATTTCCTTGAGAATTGATTTAATCTTGTTGCGCTCAATAACAGTAAGGACGGAGTCATTTTTGTTGAGATCGGTTATCAACATGGCCGCAAGACCATCGCTTAAGGGTGCATACTTTTCAGGCTCGGTAATGGAATTGTTATCAAACGGCAGAATCGCAAGCGTCTGGATACCTTCGACAGCAGGTGCCGGTAAAGGAAGAAGCATCACAAACAGGACGGTCATCATAAAAGATCGAATGATTTTCATCTCAAAAACCCTTAACAATATTGAAGATTCCTCGCAGCAAGTCGCGGGGTTAGCGCTCGCTGTTGCGGTTCAGTTTGGTATGAAGGCCATTTCAAATCGCTTGATTTGATGATGCCTGGTCAACACTACATTATATTTCAATGATTAATGACCGTGGCCGCCACCACCCTTTTCTTTTTGTTTTGCCTCCGCTTCCTTGCGTCTATCTTCATCAATTTGATTTTGTATGGCATTATCAACAACGTCCATATAGGTTTTCATCATCAATAGTGAAGGCATGGCCAGAAGCTGGGCAATGGTTGGGCTTGAGTCGGGTGGACAGGATTGATACCCATCTAGTGCCAGGATCCATTGAGGGTCCGCAGCTAGTGCCTTTTCAAAGAATTCCCTGGCATCTTTCCAGTTGTCCGCATCCAAAGCCATTAGAGCATTTCCATAAGAAATAGCAGCCTCGTAGCTTTTAGTATGATCATTCCCCAAGAGTTTTAATTGTACTTCTGTGAGTTTTATACCTGCCAGCTTAGCCACATTTATGGCAATCTCTCTGGGGAGATTAAAAAATTCATTCTCTTTGACTGTAATTGCTGCATTCCCAACTACTTCTCCTTTAGATGTTGATGCCAGTGACGTATCTGTGCGAATACTTCCGGAAGACAGGGTACCGACTACAAGATTCTCGGCACCTATCAGATGGCCAACTCTTGGGGCGGTTGAAGGGTCGACTATGCCTGTCTGCCCAAGGCTCATTTCAAAAAATAACGATTGAAGTTTGACCCGCTCCACAATGCTGATCAAATCGATTTTCGCCAGATCGCTGATCACCATTGCGGCAAGGGCTTTTTGAAACGCCCTGAAACTATTGTTGGGTGACGCATCTGCGTAATAACAAACCGCAAAGGTATTTTTCTCCGGCTCAATTGTCGCCAGTTTTTTCTCTTCAACCAGAGCCTTCTGAGCCATCTTGCGGCTGTAGGTTATCTTAAGCAACGTGAGCTGTTTTTTTATTTCGGCGGTAATAATTGCGTCATCTGATTTGTAACCCTCCCATGCCGCAATCGCTTTTTCATATTGTTCTTTCCCGATATAGGCGAGCCCTAAAAAGAGAGTTGAGCGAGGTTCCTTCGGCTGTATTTGTTGCGCTTTCAAGAGTGAATCAATTGCTAAATCCAGATCCTCTGTGTGAAGGTAGGCCTTGCCGAGCTGGGTTCTTGCCCACACTGAATCCGGTTTTTCCGTAAGATATGCCTGGAGGATGGTAATAGCTTCTTGATAATTACCGGTCTGCATCTTCATTTCCGCTTTGAGCAAATCCATGGTGCTACATCCAGAAAATCCCAGGCTAATAATTCCAATGACGCAGAGCACGATTACATATTTTCCTCTTTTCATACTATCCCCCTAATGTTTTTAAAACCATGGTCGGCTGTTTCAAACTATACCAGTTGTTTTCGAACCATGGTCAAAAGATTTGCTGATACAATCGTGGATGGACACTAATTAAATATCGCTTGCAATCAATCTTGCATATAATTATATCAGAATGCCATAACAAATCAATGAATATATTTTATTGCTATTGTCGGCAGCCATCTGGTTTTGTAACCTCGACAAACGACAATAGTTGGGACTCAGTTCAGTACCCCCTTGAGGGTTAGAAAAAACAGAAAATAATTTCTATGGTACTAAATGGTGTTGGGATCATCATTTTATTCAGCTGCAAAGGCCTGTCGAAATTATCACTTCAAATTTTAGGCAAGAATATGATATATTGGATAGAAGGTTATGTTATTAAGAACTCATATTATTCGAGAATATCAGCAATTCATTAAGGATACAAAGAACATGAAAAGATTGTTATGGCTTGTCCTGTGCATTGTTATTCTGACTGGTTGTGGATCACTCCAAAGGAACTGGGTACTACTTGAAAACAGAGCAGAAATAGAAAATCATACACCTTTTCAAAGACACCTCAATCGAATCCTGACCGAATACAATTCCGGAATACAATATGAGGAAATTGCAATTACATATCCCTATGATAATGCAATTTTTCCACCCGAAATCGCGGCGCCCACAATCACCTGGGAGGATTTTAATGGGGATGTTCACGATTGGTTGCTCATTATCTCCTTTACAGATTCAGCAAATATCCTCTACGCCTTTTCTAAAGAGAAAAGGTGGCAGCCGGATAGGCACGCATGGGAGAGAGTTAAAGAAAACTCAAAAGGAGCTAACGCATCGATCACTATTTTAGGTCTTAATAAAAAAGGTGGTGAAAATATTGTATCAAAACACAGCGTCAATTTTTCGACGAGCATGGATTCGGTAGGTGCCTCTGTCTTTTATCGCCAGGTTCCACTCCCGTTTTCAAGCGATTTCAATAAAGTTAAATGGTGCATAGGAGATATTTCTTGGTATGAAAAACCAAAAGTGGTGATGGAAAAATTAGGTGTGTGCGCCAGTTGCCATGTATTTTCGAGCGATGGTAAATACATGAGCATGGAAATGAATTACGGAAATGACGGTGGTGCACAATTCATCAAAAAAGTGGCCAAAAAAATCATCCTTACTAAAAAAGACTTTTTTAGTTGGAACAGTTTTCCCCGTAGGGGCATACTCCCTGAAAGCAGGGGGCTATTTGGTAAAATGTCACCGTCCAGTCGGTATGTTGTGGCCTCCGTAAATGAAATATCCCTCGCCCTGATCACGAATAATCCTGGATTTTCCCAGGTATTTTTCCCTACTTATGGTATTTTGGCCTATTATTCTGCCAGGGAAAAAGAGTTCAAACCGCTGCCCGGCGCAAACGATTATGCCTATGTACAGGCCAATCCGAATTGGCGTCACGACGAAAAGTATATCGTCTATGCAAGGGCAAAAACGAAAAACGAGGTGCATGACGACATCAATGATGTTTCACCAAAATTTAAGGACGCCGATATTCATGAATTAAACAAGAAATACAATATTCAATTTGATTTATACATAATCCCCTTCAATGACGGCCAGGGTGGCACCCCAATCCCCTTAAAAGGTGCTTCCAATAACGGGATGAGCAATTACTTCGCGAGATACTCCCCTGACGGCAAATGGATCGTTTTCACCCAAAGCAAAACAGGTATCATGCTTCAACCAGACAGCCAATTGTTTATCGTTCCATCAGGGGGTGGAACAGCAAGAAAGATGAATTGTAATCGAAAGCTTTTCAATTCCTGGCACAGCTGGTCTCCCAATGGTAAATGGCTGCTCTTTTCATCCAAGGTAAATAGTCCCTTCACCGAAATATTTATGACTCACATTGATGAGAACGGCAATGACAGTCCCCCGGTTCTGTTATCACGCTTTAGCGATTTTGAATATGCTGCCAATGTACCTGAATTTGTGAATATCAAACCAGATGCTATTAACGAAATCAGGGTTCAATAGTCACTATATCAACTTAACCCGAATTTCTCATTAACATTTTGCAAATCAACAGAGATATTTTTGTCTACCCTATGTCTACCCTTTTGTACCGACAGCATACTGTTATTATTGACACCATGCACACTATGCACACAAACCGTTTGATATCAGGCAATGAATGGATACGCAATATGGGGTTCAAGGGGGTCGGAAGTTCAAATCTTCTCGCCTCTACCAGAAAGTCAATAATTAGAAGCCCATTCCTATCCATAAACCCCCAACACCTATGAGCCAAATAACTCCCAGTCCTATGGCAACATGGGTAATACGTCGTTGTGCCGATGCCAA
>CAYTAQ010000080.1:0-15564 GCA_964435695.1 uncultured Desulfobacterales bacterium
TCGACCTTCTCCAGTCGCACCGGCACGCCCTTCAACAGGGGAAAGCCGCTGAGGGGATCGTTAATGCAGTCCAAGGTTGTGAAATTGATTCGCCAATCTTCCCAGCCGTGATACATCTCTATAACACCCCGGAGAAGCTCGCTTTTATGGACGATCTTTACCTCAACCACCAGCTCCCCGACCTTTGAAACGATTCGAACCGGATCCCTGTGGCTGAGCCCCAGCGCCGCAGCATCGTCGGGATGTATTTCGACTTCGGCTTTGGGGTGCACCTTCCGAAAATGTTCAAGATTCTGGTGCCGGGAGTGATAAAACAGGGTCTTGCGTGCTCCGGTGGTGAGAATGAATGGATAGTCCTTTGACTTCATGCGCAGGTGATAGGGCGGCACGTATTCAGGAATCGCCGCAAAACCGAGCTTTTTCAAATAAGGAGAGGCCAGCTCGATTTTTCCCGAAGCTGTCGGCAGGGGACGGGATAGATGCTTCTGGAATGTCATGGGCTTGAATTGAATCCCTTCCGGATGAGCCTGCAGCTGTTCAAGCCGGATACCGGAAGGCTCCAGGATATATTCATTGACCTGGGTCTCATTCTCCCAGGGAAAGTAACGCTCACCAAACCCCAGGTGATGGGCAAGGTCGTGCCAGAGCATGTACTCGTCCTTTATGCCCGGAATTTCCGCCACCTTGCTGGTGAGATAAACACGTTGATATTTCGGCTCGATATGGATTTCCGAACGCTCCAAAAAAGAGGCGGCCGGCAGGATATAATGCGCAAGCGCGGCTGTTTTTGTCAAAAACAGATCGTTGACCACTAAAAGGTCCAGGGACCTGAGGGCCGCTTCCACTTTGCCCGTGTTGGGGTTGGTTACCGCCGGATTGGCAGCGGTGATGATGAGTCCCTTGAGCGGGTACTCACCGTTACCAAGCATATAATCCATGGCGGTCATTGAATGGCATTCTTTGCGAAACGCGTAGAGCACCGGGAAGCGGTCCGCGCCGATCGGTTTTTCCTCATCAAGCGGCAGCTCGTCGTACAGGGTCAACCTGTTCCTGGGCATGTCTTCAGCCCAAATGAGTCCGCAATCGATATCCAGGGCACCCGTGAGACAGGACAGAACCACCAGGGCGCGTATGTTGTCAACCCCATTGTCGTGGTGTTCCAGGCCGGCGCCCATATAAAAACTGATCTTCGGGCGGTTTTCAATAATCAGTTGAGCGATTCTGACCACAACATCCGCATACACCCCGGTTTGTTCTTCGACATATTCGGGAGTAAACCTTTGCGCGTAGTCGACGACCGCTTCAAAGCCTATGCTGTAGCGTTCGATCAGTCTGTGATCATATTCGTCGGCCTTCACAAGATAACGGATCAGGCCCCAGGCCAGGGCACCGTCGGTGCCGGGCAGCGGCTGGGCGAAAATGTCGGCATAGCAGGCAATGGGGTTCAGCCGCGGATCGATCACCACCAGATTGGATCCCTTTGCCTTGGCATCGGCAAACTCGGCCATGAAGGGCGGATGGCAGACCGGGGGATTGGTGCCGAAAAGTATAATCAGATCGGCTTCGGCATAATACGGAAGAGGGTTCCAAAATCCGGTGACCAAAATGTGCCCGAGAAATCGGCCGTTGTAACAGGCGGAATCGTTTGAAAAGTAATTGGGCGTGCCGAATGCGTGAGCGAATCGGCGGGCATACTCCTCCTGCTGAAGGAAACCGACGCCCTCACCTTTCCATACCCCCATGGACCGGGCTCCGCAGCTTTGTTTTATCGCCAGCATTTTTTCGGCAATTTCAGCAATCGCCGTTTCGCGGCTGATTTCCACAAATGAACCGTCGTTCTGTCTTTTCAACGGCTTGCGGATACGGTCGGGGTGATAGAACATATCCAGTGCAGCGCCTCCCCGTGGGCACATTCTGCCCTGGTTGCTGGGGTTTCCCTCCCCGGGTGTAATTTCCACCATGCCACCATCCCGGACATGTACATCGACGCTGCAGCGGTTGCTGCACATCCGGCACAGGGTTTTAACGACACCGTTTTTAATCACAGTCCTGACCGTCATCAATCGTTATCCTTATCAACCGGAACGGCGTGGAGACCTAGTCGTAAATCAGTCCGTTTGCGTTTGAGTTCTGCAAGCGAGTCAATGCTGCCGAAATGGAGAGCTTTGGCCATGCATACCTGCACGCACTTGGGGTTTCCGCCGCACAGGTCGCACTTTGTTGCTTTTTGAAGGAATGGATCCAGGTGCATGTATCCGTAAAGACAGGCCGCGACGCACGTACCGCATCCGATGCAGATCTCTTTATCGACGATAACAGCCCCTGTTTCCGGATCACGCGTTATTCCGTCCACCGGACACGCTTCCATGCAGAGTGCGGGTTCACACTGCAGGCAGGTGCCGGCGTGAATCCGCCGCCGCTCTATGTCCACACTGACAAAAATATTTGAGTTCCAGCCTCTGTTTCGGTCCGCCTGTTGAAACAGACACGCCTGTTCACAACTCAAACAGGCGATACAGCGATCGAGTTCCACAAACACAACGTTCATTCAGTTCGCTTTCATGTCTCTTCTCCCAGCTGTTTGGGTAAAAGGGTCCACGTATTTGTTTATCCGGGGTGGCACTACGGAATACGGGTCAGCTCAAGTTCACCGACAACCTTTTCCACCTCAGCTATTATTTTTCCAGACCGGATCAAGGCGACCATGTTCCCGATGTCCACGGCCAGCTCCCGGTCTTCTTCAAGATAGGGGATTGTTTCTCGAATCACCCGGTAAGCTACCCGGGTACCCCGGCCCCCCTCCATTTTATTCTCTTCAGTCAGGAGGTCATAGGCCTGAGCGGCACACAGCATTTCCACCGCAAGGACATGCTCCACATTATCCAGAATCTCCCGGCACTGACGGATGGCGATGGTGCCCATGCTGACATGGTCTTCCTTGTTGGCAGAGGTGGGGATAGAATCCACGCAGGCAGGATGTGCCAACACCTTGTTTTCGGAAACCAGGGCTGCGGCCGTGTACTGTGCAATCATGAATCCTGAGTTGAGGCCGCCGTTTTTAACCAGAAAGGCCGGCAGTTCGCTCAATTGCGGGTTGACCAGCCGTTCAATGCGGCGTTCGGACACATTTCCCAGTTCGGCAATCCCCATGGAAAGGTAATCGGCTGCCATGGCAATCGGCTGACCGTGGAAATTTCCCCCCAGCCGGACCTCTTGGGTATCTGCAAAAATCAAGGGGTTGGTGGTAGTGGCATTGATTTCGATGTCGACAACGTTCCGGGCATGGACAACGGCGTCCTTGCTGGCACCGTGAATCTGAGGTGAACATCGCAAGGTGTAGGCGTCCTGAACACGCGCACATCCCTGGTGTGACAGGATAATTTCACTGTCACCGGTCAGACGCAGCATGTTTTCGGCCGAGGCGACCTGCCCCGGGTGGGGGCGTATCTGGTGAATTCTGGGATCGAATTCGGAATTGCTGCCCATCAGCACTTCCAGGCTCATGGCGCAGGCGATGTCGGCCAGCTTTGCCAGTCGAATGGCATCGTGGACCACCAGGGTTGCAATTCCGGTCATCACCTGCGTGCCGTTGATCAACGCCAGGCCTTCACCCGCTGCCAGATCAAGCGGCGCAAGTCCGATCTTCTCCAGAGCTTTTGCACCGCTGATGCGCTCTTCCTGATAAAAAGCTTCGCCTTTGCCGAGCAAAACAAGGCCCAGGTGGGCCATCGGCGCCAAATCCCCACTTGCCCCGACCGATCCCTTTTCCGGTACAACCGGTGTCAGCCCTTGATTGATAAATGCCATCAAATATTGCAGGGTCTTCATCGAACAACCGGAGTAGCCCATGAACAGATCATGCAACCGGACGGCCATAACCGCCCGCACAACATCTTCGGGCAGGGGCGATCCGACACCGGCGGCGTGGCCCATGATGATTTTCTTCTGCAGCAGACGGGTATCGGACTCCGAAATGGGAATGTTGCACAACGCACCAAATCCGGTGGTGATTCCATAGATCACCTTTTTTTCTTTTATCCATTTTGCGATGAGTTTCCTGGTTCGTTCGACCCGCTGTCTCCCCTCACGGGAAGCTTTTACCGGCACCCCCTGTCGGGCGACGGCGACCACATTTTCAATGGTCAGATTTTCCTTGTCGATCCGAATGGGTTGCATCTCAGGACCTCTTCTTAAAAGCCTCGGCTATGATGTTCTTGACCAGGCTCTCTTGCGCGATATAGGGGATGGTGATGTGACCCACCCCTTTATTCGATTCATTGAAGGATCTGCTCACCTCCACGGCATTGGCATTTCCGGCCCAGCTTCGCCTGGCAACCCCGCCCATAACATCCCAGGAGATGGCGGACCGGATGGTATCGTCCACGCGCAGGCTGCCGTCCAGCACCAGCCCAAAGCCGCCGTTTATCGCGTTGCCGATCCCCGTGCCGCCGCCGTTATGAAGGGCAACCAAAGACATCCCCCTGGCGCAGTTCCCGGCAAAGCAGTGGGTGGCCATATCGGCCATGACATTGCTTCCATCCTTTATATTGGCTGTTTCCCTGAAGGGTGAATCCGTACCGCCGGGGTCGTGGTGATCTCTGCCGATCATTATCGGACCGACTTCTCCCTTTCTCACCATTTCGTTGAATTTCAGTGCAATTCTGATTCTGCCCGCTGCATCCTGATACAGAATCCTGGCCTGGGTTCCCACCACCAGCCTGTATTTTTCTGCATCCCTGATCCAGGCCCAGTTGTCCCGGTCCTGAAACCTGCGGCCGGGATCGATACAATCCATGGCGGCCTTGTCGGTTTTTATCAGGTCTTCATGATTACCGCTTAAACAGACCCAGCGGAACGGACCGTATCCGAAATCAAAAATATGGGGCCCCATGATGTCCTCGAAGTAAGAGGGAAAAATGAATCCGTCCTTTTCATCGACACCGTTTTTGGATATTTCGCTTACGCCGGCATCGAAAACGGCTTTCAGAAAAGCATTGCCGTAATCAAAAAAATAGACCCCTCTGGCCGTAAGAATACGGATCAATTCAAAATGGCGGCGAAGGCTTTTATCCACGAGTTCGCAGAATGTTTGCCTGCTTTCTGCAAGCAGCCGGGTTCTTTCTTCAAAGGTGATTCCCTGAGGGCAGTACCCTCCGCTATGGGCGACATGGCATGATGTCTGATCCGAAAGCAGGTCGATTTTTATGTTCCGGTCGACCGCATGTTCCAGCAAATCAACGATATTTCCATAAAAAGCGATGGAGAGCGTCTTGCCTGCCTGCCTGGCCTGGTCAGCCAGGGCAAAGGCCTCGTCAAGGTCGGAAGAGATGTGATTCACCCACCCCTGCTCGTGCCGGGTCTGAATTCTTGAATAATCGACTTCAGCGATAATGGAAACCGCTCCGGCGATCTCCGCGGCTTTGGGTTGTGCGCCGCTCATACCGCCCAGACCGGAAGAGACAAACAGGCGCCCTGCGAGATTGGCATCTTTGCCCAACCCGAGTCTCATTCTTCCCGCATTCAGCAGTGTATTGTAGGTCCCATGGACAATACCCTGCGGGCCGATGTACATCCACCCCCCCGCCGTCATCTGGCCGTAACTCGCCACCCCCATCTGGGCGGCAATTTCCCAATCATCCTGGTTGTCATATCTGCCCACCATCAGACCGTTGGTAATGATAACCCGGGGGGTTGTCGGTCTTGATTGAAAAAGGCCGAGGGGATGACCCGATGCAACAACCAGCGTCTGATCCTCTGTCAACATTTCCAGGTACTTTTTTATCAAACGATACTGCATCCAGTTCTGGCAGACACTCCCGGTTTCACCATAGGTCACCAGTTCATAGGGGTAGAGGGCAACCTCAAAATCGAGGTTGTTGTCGATCATCAGCTGGAAGGCTTTTCCGGCCAGACACCTGCCCTTGTATTCATGAATCGGCCTGGCCTTGATGGCCCCCTCAGGCCGGTACCGATATCCGTAGATCCTGCCGCGCGTCATCAGCTCGTTTAGAAATTCCGCTGCCAGCGCTTCATGGTATTCTGCGGGGATATAGCGAAGTGCATTTTTCAGGGATTTTTCAGTTTGACCGGGTGTCAGCCGAAAACCGCGGTCCGGCGCTCTGCGAATATCTTTTTCAAATTCAGGCAGTTCAGGGAGGCTGTGATCCAGCTCAATCATCGTGGCATCGATAGCAAACGGATGGGTTGTCATGGAGCCCCCTTTTTTTATACGAACCCTGATCCTCTTGGCCAGGTCAGCGCCACCAGGCGATGCCTATGGCTGTATATACAATCCAATGATAGTGATAGTTACGTCCATCTTCAGGAATTTGTCAAGCAGAAATAGCTCTCGACAATTGATTCGGATGAGGCTATATTGGGTTCTGCCGACTCAAACTTATTATATCTGTTTGTAAAAAAATACAAAACATAATTGAATGAAAACACCTGAATCCGAGGTGGGAAGATTGGGTTGATGTCGCGGCGCATGCCAGGCGGTATATACAGGTATCCCGGACCATGGAACGGGGCTGTGCGATGAAAAAGAACTATCCGAAGTATGTAAAGATAAAGGATTACGTCATCAAAGGCATCAAATCACGTAATTTTACGGATGCCGTCCCGTCGGAGAACCAGTTGGCGGAAAAGTTCGGTGTCAGCCGCATGACGGCACGCAAAGCCATCGACGCCATAGAACGGGAGGGGTTTGTAGAGCGTACGCCGGGCAAGGGTACGTTTGTGAAAAAAAAACAGCATTACACAACCGGTTTTTTTCGGGTGAGACCCTTCCAAAAATGGGCTGACGACCTGAATGTGACGCTGACAACGGAGGTCATGGAAGCTCAGGTAATCGATCCGCCGGCCCATGTTTCAAAAAAATTAAAAACCCGCGGGCAGCTGATCATCATTCGCCGCCTCTGGTACTTTGATAAAAAGCCGGTGCGCTACGAAATACGCTATCTTCGACCGGACATCTGTGCCGGGATCCTTTGGGAGGATCTCAGAAATGAATCGATTCACAGCATTCTCATCAATAAATACAAGCTGCCGCTTACCAAGATCAGCCAAAGCATGGAGGCGATCGTTCTTTCAGAAGAGACCGCGCCTCTCTTTAACGTGGAACCGGGTTACCCCGTGTTTTATATCAAACGGATGATCTACTCATTCGACGATCCGGTAAGCTATGTGGAGTACTATATGCGCGGTGAAATGGCCTTCCGCGACACCTTCTCACCTCAGTTCGACCCATCGGATTTTTTTAATTCTCAGGAACGGGAAAGCATCGCCCTCTAAAATCAGGATTATTCTCCAACTTTATTACTTGACAAAAAACAAATCCTCATTTTATAAACTTTAAAGCTGTATATACAACCTTAAGGAGGTATGCAATGTCGCTTGAGGAATTGAGCAAACAGGTGGAAGATGGTGAAACAGAGGAGGCCGTGAAGCTCGCGGCATCACTGCTGAAAGACGGTACGGACCCTCTGGAAATGATAGCGGAGATGACCAGGACCATGGCACGCGTGGGAGACCTTTTTTCCAGACTGGAAATTTTTCTTCCCGAGATCATGCTGGCGGGAGAGGCTTTGTCCGGGGTGGTTAAGGTTATGGCGCCCTACCTGGAAGCGGTCGGCGGCCGGAAAATCAAAGGCAAGCTCGTGATTGGCGTGGTCAAGGGGGATCTGCATGAAATAGGCAAAAATATCGCCAAGCTCATCCTGGAAACCAATGGCTTTGTGGTGAAAGATCTGGGATACAATGTAGATCCGCTGACCTTTATCAAAGAAGCGGAGGCGATGGGTGCTGATTTCATCGGAGCCTCATCGTTGATGACGACCACCATGCCGCGCCAGAAAGAGATCATAGAAATTTTAGAGGCCAAAGGGATAAGGGATCGATACAAAGTCGTTATCGGCGGTGCCCCCACTTCACAGATGTGGGCCGACCAGATCGGTGCCGACCTCTACTGCAAAGACGCCCAAAGTGCACCTGAGCTTTTAGCGAATCTTTTATCCTGAATGATCGCCTGCAGGACAATCCCTGCAGTGCGCCGGTAAATACAAGGAGGATTAAAATGACAACAGCCTACAGGCATTGGGAGATTCTCGAAAGATCCCGGACCGGTCCCTTTATGGATGAGGATGATTTTCTCCCCAAACGCTTTACCCCGACCTTGAAAAAACTCATCAAAAAATATGAAATAACATATGACCCGCAAAACCCCTGCCCAACGGATGACGACATGGCCGATCGAATCTGGCAGGCGGCCTGGGACCTGTTCCGGGATGTGGGCTACTACAACACCGATTCCCACCGGCTTATCCAGGTTAGCGACGAGGAAATTCGGGAGGCGCTGTATATGGCCCATGATCAATATTGGGTGGGGGCCGGAAAAGACGCCGTCCTGTGGAAACACCGGCAGGTCGAAGACACGGCGCCGCCGTTTTGTATCATGAGCCCGGACATCACCTGTGATGAGCGGTACCATCAATCCATCTGCATGGCTTATCTCAAGGAACCGCTTCTGGACGGCATTTGCGGGCCGATCCTGGAAGAAACCTTCGGTCATTTGATCGAATCTTCAGGCCCCACTGAAATCAGCGGCTGCATACAACACATCTACAACCAGAAACTGGCGGCAAGGCTGCTGGGACGCCCGGGAACATTTATGGTGGCCGTGGGCACAGCGGAGCATGACAGCGGTCAAATTGCCGTATCAAATGACGAATGGGGCGTTCAAAAAACAGATGCCCGGCTCGTCGGGTCGCTGACCGAGTTCAAGACCGCCGACACACTTCTCAACCGTTCACTCCATTATGCCCAGTACGGCTGCTATACCGGCAGCCTGACCGGGGCGATTTACGGCGGGTGGTGCGGGGGTTCGGAAGGAACGGCCGTGACCACGGTCGCCTACAGTCTTATCGGCCTGGTGATTCACGGTGCTGTTTTTAATCAGCACTTCCCGTTTCACTTGAACTACGGCTCCAACACGACCCGGGAACTGTTATGGGCCATTGCCATGGCCGGACAGGCACTGGCCAGAAACAGCAATCTGCTGCATACCTCAAATGGCTTTGCCAATGCCGGCCCCATGACTGAAATGCTCTTCCGTGAAACCGCAGTTCATGCTATGGTTTCGACGGTAACAGGCTGGCACCTGTGGGAGATGGCTTCAACCCGCAACAAATATAAGAACCGGGCAACGCCGCTTGAAGCTCGAATCGGTATGGAAGTCGGCCATGCCGTAGCCCGCCAGGGGCTATCCCGGGCCGAGGTGAACGATATTGCCAACCGCCTGCTGGCAACATATGAAGATAATGCCGCAGATGCGCCCATCGGCTGTGAATACCATGAGTGTTACGATGTCGCCAAGGCCGTGCCGACCCAGGAGCATTACGATATGTTCCGCAGAATCAAAGATGAAATAGCGGATATGGGGATTGCGTTCCCTTATTAATCGTGGGAAAGCGAATCTTACATGGTATCTGGCAAAATATTTTCAACCACAAAGACACAAAGAGGAAAAGAAAGAAAAACTTTTTGTCCTTTGTGCCTTTGTGGTTCCTTGAAAGTTGGAATTTTCTAAACCGTTTATCAAAGTTAGAAGGAGTCAACCAATGGCCAGGCAGATGCTGATTGATGCCACGCGCGGTAAACGAACGGAAAAGGCGCCCTGGCTCCCCTATGCCGGTGTCAACTGTGCATACCTCATCAAGGAACGGGCGGACACGTATTTCAAAGACCCTGCAATCCTGGCAAAGGGCGTTGTGGAAGCCGCCAGAACATATCACGCGGATGGAATACCCCTGTTGTTCGATCTCTCGGTGGAGGCTGAATCGGTCGGGTGCGAACTGGAGTACTGGCAGGACAACGTCCCCTCGGTAAGGTCGCATCCCTGTGAAAAACAGACACCCGAAGAACTCGGCATGCAAATGCCCACGAAATCATCCGGAAGATGGCCGGTTATCTTCGAGGCGGCAGCCATGGTCAAGCCGCAACTTGATGAAATGGACTGCGCCATGCTCGGGCTGACAGCCGGTCCGCTGACCCTGGCCTCCCATCTGGCCGGCGTGCGCATTTTTACGGCGGTGATCAAGAATAAAGAATTTGCACATTCGATTATCGCCTATGCCGGAAAGCTTTGTGCTGCCGCTTCCCGATTTTATGCGGAAATGGGCTGCGATATCATTGCCATCGTAGATCCGGTAGCGTCTCAGATCCGCCCGGAAACATTTCAGGAATTTGTCACGCCCAACTGCCAGGAGGCTGTTGCGGCCATTCATGATGCCGGCAAAACCTCCACCTTCTTTATCTGCGGCGACTGCACCAAGGTCATTGAAGATGTTTGCAAGGTCGGTACCCACGGCTTTGCCATCGATGAACAGATGAACCTGAACTTCGTCCGTGATATCGCAAAAAAATACGGCAAAGGCTTTGGCGGTAATCTGAAGCTGACCCTTGCACTCAGCCTGGGACTGCTTTCACCCAGAGAGGATGCCCTGATCAGCCTGTCAGCCGGCGGTACACAAGGGTACACTTTTGCCCCCGGCTGAGATATTCCCTTCGATGTTCCGGCGGAACATCTGATTCAGGCATATGAAGCCAGGGAATGGTTTAATGAATACTATCCCAAGTATCCAGAGGACTAACCGCTGAAGCGGGTATTAACTTGTGGATCATGTTTTTAGCACTTTGATCCAAATTGAGGATTCAAGGATTCGAGTGTTCCAGGGTTCGAGTGAAATGCTTTAGAGTTATAAAGAGTTAAACGTTTGACAGAAGTCGTATAAGTTTTGTTTGTATATCCTGAGAAAGAGGAGCTTCAGGAATTAAGAAAAGAGATCTGCGATGTCGAGAGAATGCTGAAAGCGATGATCAAATCCCTGGAAAACAAACACTTGAATCCTTGAATCCTGGGCCCCTGGGACCCTTTCTTCAATCCATTCGGGAGAAGAACCTTAAATATTCAGATGTCGAGAAGGGTAACAAATGGCTGAAAAAATACATATCGACGTCCTGACCCTGGACAGCGTTCAATGTGCGGCATGCGGGTATATGATGGAATCAATTGCCGCTCTGCCGTCGGATGTGCAGCAGTTAATCGAATACAAAGAGTGGTCCATCAAAACAAAAGAGGGCATCAACATGTTTACCCGGCTCAAGGGAAAAGTGCTGCCCACGATCTGTATCGAAGGAGACCTGGTTTTTCAAAGCATGATCCCCCAATACGAGGAACTGATCGATGCGCTGGCCGGGCGCGCCGGTACGGATGAACTGCGCAGCCGGATACTGTCACTGCGTAACCAAGGATTTAATTTCGACAAGATCAAGGAAAATCTGGACAAAGCAGGGTCCGGTAAAAAAACGCGTTCAGGCACTTAGACATCGATTCAGAAATAAGGAAAGGTCATGATGAAAAAAATACGGCTCGAAGTCCTCGGACCCGGGTGCAAAAATTGTGACGACCTTTATAACAATGTGCTTAAGGCCGTGGAGAAAACCGGCGTGCGGGATATCATCCAGGTGGAAAAGAAACAGGATATTGACTATTTCATCAAAATGGGCGTCTTCAGCACACCGGCCCTGGTGATCGATGGAAAGGTCGTTTCCACCAGCCGCGTGATGAGCCTTGACCAGATCGTTGACCTGTTTCAGGAACACGGCATCTGCTGAAGGCGCCAGACTGAAAGGGGAAAACAAGCATGGCGGCGGCTACTGCAGTATATTTAATCACCGGTTTTTTAGGAAGTGGCAAGACCACATTCCTCAACCGAATCATCCGGGCCTTCCCTAAAAATCGGAAGCTCATGATCCTGATGAACGAGTTTGGCGATATCGGCGTGGACGGCGCCCTGGTTGAAAAGGATGGTCTGGCCATGATGGAAATCAGCAAGGGCTCGATTTTCTGTGTCTGTGTCAAGACCGATTTCATCAAGGGCCTGATGGATATTGCCCGGCATACCCAACCGGATATTTTGGTTATTGAAGCCACCGGCGTTGCCAACCCTTCTGACTTAAAACGAGATCTAAAGCTTTCTATCTTTCAGAACCGCTTTCAATTCAAAGAGCAGTTCTGCCTTATCGACGCGGGCAACTTTGAAAATGCCTATGATACCTTTACTTCTGTCGAAAAACAGATTGAAAGCGCCACTGTTTTTATCATCAACAAAATCGATGCAGCTGATGCCGGCGCCATTCAGAAGGTGAAACAAATTGTCGCCAAACATCACTCAAACCCCATATTTTATGAAACCACTTACGCCGATATACCCCTTGGAAATTTTCTGCCGGATGTCACAGCGTCTGAAATCCAGGCCGAATATCGAACAGTATCTGTTTCAGAGCAGGAGCTTGAAGCCGCTATCGATAAACTTCTAGACGATCCGGATGCGGCCATAACACCCCCGGATCGTCTGCTGTCCGTTACTTATACATGGCAGGGGAGAGACCGCCGCCGGTTTGAGGAGATAATCGAGAGAATACCCGGCGGAACTGTCAGGGCCAAGGGTGTTTTTAAAACCAGCGCCGGAACCTACTTGTTTAACTGGGTAATGGGTCGTGGTCATATTGAAAAAATTACCCGGAGAGAAAACATGACTTCACTCATGAATCAGATTGTCTTTATCGGACCACCTGAAGCCATCGAACAGATGGAAAGAATCGATTTCAATGGTGTGCTGCTATCCCTCAACCAGGTACGGGAAAAGGTTGTTGAAACAGTGAAGGATGCGCAATAGAGGCCTGATCGGTTCGGGCAATACCGCTGTTCCTGAAAAGGTTTTGTATGGAATCTTGGATTTTAGACGGATTTTAAAACAAATGACGTGCCGGACAAATATCCGCCCCGTCATTTGTTTTATCCTGTAAGATCACATGATGTCATGGCCTGACAGCCGGCCGACATCATTGTTAAGCGCTTAGTCGCCCTGCTCAGCCATGTAATCATCATAAATGGTTTCGAGAATGCTTTTATGTTTGGCTTCTTCCTGTGAAAGTATTTTAAACAGGTTTACAAACTCTGATTTGTCTGCTTTTGCAGCCAGTTCGTTGTAAAGCTGCAGGGATTTTTCCTCACGCTTCATGGCCAGCCTTAAAATTTCCGTATAGTGCATCCCTTTTTCGTAAACGACATCGACCATGTAATTGCTGCGCTTCATATCCGGAATCCACTTGAATTGATACGTCGCAATTTTCTCCTTATTGCTGCTCAGGTCTTCAATCATCTTGATGTGTTTCTTTTCCTCTTTTGCAAAATCGACAAAGGTCTGCTTCACCCCTTGCAGGGATTCATTTTTACTGATTTCGGTATAGAAATCGACAGCCTCTTTCTCTTTTTCAAGTGCAAACGCGATGATTTCATTCACTGACTTAAAATTCATTTTGACCTCCCTTGATTTTTAATTAGCTAGCACTTTCTTTTCCATATTTTTCTCCTTCATGCAAATAAAATCCACATCCGATGTTCTTTATGAACATTATCTCGATTGAGTTATAAACTCAAGGTGTTTGTTTTCAAATTCCAAAACGTTAAATTATGCCGCATGCAGCTCTTTTCTGAGCCAGTTTTTGACCTCGCCGCTGACGGCAAAAACCCCTTTGAGCCGGCCGTTTTCCGCCAGGTATCTTTTTTTCATATCTTCAGGCATCCGGATCGCCGCCAATTCTTCGGCGGAGTCGGAGTTACGGCGGACCAGGTATATCACCGGGTCTTTTTCCCACGTATTGACCACAAAATAGTGCGTCACGTCGTCTTTGGATCGAATGACATAATTACCCCTGGCCCAGTTATTGCCCCACTCGAGGTATAAGCGAACAGCCTCTTCCGGTGTCATATCCCAATCAATCAAATTCACAAGCTCTCTATTCGTCCTAATTTCTTTTAATTCCATAGTTCACATCTCCGACATGAAAAATCATTTATCGATGAACAAAATTCAAAGGTATGCCTAATCAATGCCAAAACCATGCCAATCAGCAGCTGTTTTTGCTAACGGGCATGGTCATTTATCATAACATGATCATCCTATGCCTGTGTGTAAAGCGCTGTAGATAATTTTATCTGCCTTCTATTGTAATATGACATCGGTTAAGGTATTGCTTGTATCGTGAGACAGTCATGTCTCAATTGACAATCTTGAAACAATGAAGTTGCGCCTGATTCACTTTAGCCGAAATCAACCGCAGATGTCTGGTCGATTATCACAGCAAAAATCAATCTTTATAAAGACTTCCCGAATCAATGCATTGGTTCACGAAGTTTTTCAATGGCATGAAAGAACCGGCGCGCTGGAACGATTGATACCGCCGTGGGACCCCCTTGACGTGAGCTTTAAAACCCCGGGAATCCATCAGGGTGCGCGCACGGTGATGAAGATTCCTGCACGCCCTTTGCCCATCAAGCTGACATGGATTGCGGAACATACCCAGTACACCAAAAACAGAAGCTTTCAGGATCAGCAGCTAAAAGGACCTTTTAAACATTGGGTTCATACCCATACCTTTACGCCGGACGGGAACGCCTGCATTATGGAAGATCGGGTCGAATATGCGCTTCCAGCCTATCTGTTCGGACCGCTTATCGGTAACGCAGCGATTCAACGCAAGCTGGAAAGGATCTTCCGGTATCGGCATGTGACGCTTGCACAGGATCTTGAGCACCATATGTCACGCAAGGATCATCGCCCCCTGACGATACTCATATCCGGCGCCGGCGGTGTGGTGGGATCCGCGCTCATTCCTTTTCTGACCACCGGCGGTCATCGGGTGATTCGCCTGGTAAGAAATCAAAGCACCCAAAATCCCGATGAGATCTATTGGAACCCATCCGGAGAAATCATTGATATCGCCAGTGTGGGTCCTATTGATGTGGCCATTCATCTGTCCGGTGAAAATATCGGCCAGGGACGCTGGACACAACAAAAGAAGAAAAAAATCATTGAAAGCCGCAACAAGAGCACCCGGTTGATTGCCAAAACACTGGCTGCTATGGCATCGCCCCCCGGCGTTTTGATCTGTGCGTCCGCCATTGGATATTACGGCGACCGGGGGGACCACATCATGACAGAAGCCAACGAATGCGGGGCTGACTTTATTTCCGGTGTGTGCAATGATTGGGAAGCCGAGACATCACCGGCGATGGACAAGGGCATCCGGGTGGCGTTTTTGCGTATCGGCGTGGTCTTGACACCGCGTGGCGGCGCTTTAGAAAAATTTCTTCTGCCGTTCAATCTGGGGCTGGGCGGAAAGATCGGTACCGGAAAGCAGTATATGAGCTGGATCAGCATCGATGATTTGATCTATGCTGTCCATTATATCATCTATGAAGACGCCCTGCACGGTCCTGTCAATATTGTGACGCCGAATCCGGTTACCAACCTGCAATTCACCAAAACACTGGGAACGGTAATGCGCCGCCCGACTTTCCTGTCCATACCTGCCGGGGTCATCAAAGGGCTCTACGGCAAAATGGGACAGGAAATACTACTTGCCAGTACACGGGTTGCCCCGCAAAAAATGATCGACTCCGGGTTTAAATTTCGTTATCCTGACCTGGAATCAGCTTTG
>CAYTAQ010000080.1:15664-17841 GCA_964435695.1 uncultured Desulfobacterales bacterium
ATCTTCCTGATGCTGCTGATGTTTACAGCCCTGTGCTTTGGTTTTATGCACCTCTTTATTCCCGGCAGTTCGCCTTACAACTTTGAACGCCTGCATATTTTTCTTTTCAATCTGTGCAGTGGCGGGACCGTACTGATTTATTTCACGGAAGGGCATAAACGATTAACGGCCAAACCCATTGTATTTCTTGCGCTTTCACTTGTTTTCGCTGTTCTGGCATTCTTAAAACTTTACCTGTACGCCATCATTCTGGCTTTCGTGCTGGCCGCCCTTGTCGATTCGGTGCGAATCAGGAAATTTTCCATCTTCCCCAAAAACTTTTTCGATGCCAAAGCGCCGGTATCGGCAAAATTCCATCAAGCCTCCCTGCTATGTCTTTCCATGGGTCTTTTCATTTCAGCCCTGGTAATGTTGAACAATGAGTATCTCAAACTTTTCTATTTTAAAAAGCTTCAGCTGGACACGTTTTTTCTGGGCTATTCCTTCCCCATTTCCCTGATTACCCTCTCTGTCATTTTTTCATTCATGAAGGAACAGGGGGCGTTTTCAAGATTGACCATGCGGCTTCAAAACATGGGATTCTGGAATGTCAACCTGGGGGTCATCATCTTTTTTATCTTCATCCTGTTTGAACAACTCATTCCCCAGTTGGTGGTGACCACGATTCTCTTCTTTTCGGTTGTTTTGATCTATTTCATGTATAAGGATCTGGGACTCCGGGTCCAGCAGAAAAGTTTTCTAACCTCAGGCATGTTTTTTCTCTGGTATACGGCCATCACCGGTATTATCTACATTGCCCTGGAGTTCTCTCCCTCGTACAACCATGAACACATGAAATATCTGCTGCGGATGCATTCCTTTGCCTCCCTGTACGGCTGGAACCTCAGCGGGCTGGCCGTCATCTGCCGCAAAGACGATTTTCCCATCCGGCTGCATTCTTCGTGGATCATTGTGGTACATTGGATTACAGCCATTGTGCTCGCACCCCTCGGAATCTATTTCAGGGGACCTGCCGTATTGGCACTCACCGGCTATGCATTCATTCTTTACATGATACTGTTCAGCAAAGGAACTGATGCGATAGATCCCCAATCCTGATTTGACAACGGATTTTCTCCTGGCAATATGATTTTCTGCCGCCCTTGAATATGGAGATCATCAACTATATTTTGGACTTTCTCAGGATCGAAACCCGGGATATCGTCCCTGTATAGCTGTTCGTCCTCTATCGGGGCATTCTTTAATGAAAGTTCAGCTTTGTTCTTGATATTTTCTGATTTTTGTTATTTGATACCTGTGCGCTTTTCGCCGGCGGTTCCATCGTAAACGCGCTTGCGATGTACCTGACTCTCCTGTTTTCCAAGCATTGCGAAAAAACCGAAGCATCCATTCCACTAGCCTGATTCCGCTTTCATGCCGCCGCGTTGAATGAGCCCAAGGGTGTCTCTGCATTGAACCTAAAAAGCCCTGCAGATAGTCGCAGTATGATATCAGGATGATACAGGAATTCATGGGGCACAAGGACGTCAGGACGACCATGATCTACACGCATATTTTGAACAGGGGTGCCCAAGCTGTCACCAGCCCTGTTGACCATATGTTTGGGCCGGACTTTGAAAAATCGGGTTAGGCTGCATTTTATGCAGCATAACCCCGGATATTTATAACAATATTTATTGTATAACGTGTTGATATATTAGTTGTTATACGAAATAGGTTCGAAACGGGACAGACTGCATTTTTCGCAGCATTTCTGCGGTCGTTTAGGCCGCCTAATACTAGTTATCCCCTAAAATGGAAACCCGTACATGTTAGATGCTTTAAAATGTCTCAATTCAGAATGGCAAGGCTGTGAAAACCCAATTCTTCAAAAGGGTGCAAACAAACTTGCACAAGAATTATTTCTGCATGACGAATATTTAAAAATTGATGATTTTTTACAACAATCTTTAGAAAAGAAAGATGGCGTTTTTGCACTAAATGCTATTGGTCAAAGATTTCTTCATGTGCAAAAAACATTAAACAACCTTGCTCCTAAAAAAATCATAACAGTAGGAGGTTCATGTGGAACTGAGGCCGCCCCAGTCTCGTACCTGAATAATTTATATAAAGGCAATCTTGCTGTTGTTTGGTTTGATGCACATGGAGATTTGAATACTCCCCAATCCTCTCCAAGT
>CAYTAQ010000081.1:0-17841 GCA_964435695.1 uncultured Desulfobacterales bacterium
GGGCGAGAAGATTTGAACTTCCGACCCCTTGAACCCCATTCAAGTGCGCTACCAGGCTGCGCTACGCCCCGACTTTTGGCGCTAACCTACCACCGTTAACGGGCCATGTCAAGATATGCACACCAGAATTACGGCATCGTTGTGATATGAAATAAACATTTGATCTTATAGCGAATTTATGTTTATAAGATTCTTATTGATCCTATTGGAACCAGGAGAGGCACCATTTTATTATTATCCATTTCCCAAGCAGATGGTTTTTTATGAAACATAAGACTATACCTGCCAAGAAACCTGAACGATTGGCCCCGGGGGACATCATCGGTATCGTTGCACCGGCCGGCCCATTTGATATGAAACAATTCGAACAAGGGATAACGGTTTTAAAGTCAATGGGATATGAGGTCAAGATACCCGAGAATATTCTGCAGGCTGACGGGTTTCTGGCCGGTGCGGATATGCATCGGGCATCCCTGATCAATGATTTTTTTGCCGACAGTGGCGTTAAAGGGATTATCTGCGCCCGGGGTGGATACGGGTCCATGCGTATTCTTGATCTGGTGGATTATGAGATGATTCGAAACCACCCCAAGGTTTTTATCGGATTCAGTGATATCAGCGCCCTGCTCTTATCATTATACAATAGGTGCAACCTGGTGACCTTTCACGCGCCGGTGGTGACGTCGCTCGGCAAAGCCGATCCGCGGACTGTCCAGGCATTGTATGATGCCGTTGCCGCTGATCAGCCGGTGAAAATTACTGCAAAAGATGCGGTCGTCATTCGACCGGGCCTGTCTTCGGGAGTTGTGCTCGGCGGCAATCTGGCCACCCTGTGCCATCTCCTGGGAACCCCTTTCGCGCCTGATTTCGGGGACTGTATTCTGGTATTGGAAGAAACCAACGAAGCGCCTTACCGCATCGACCGCATGCTGTTCCAGATGCGGATGGCAGGATGCTTTAAACGTGTTCAGGGCATTCTTCTCGGCACATTTAACCATTGCGGCGATGTGGACGAGATTATCAAGGTGGTGGAAAGAATGTTTCAGGCGCATGACATCCCAATCCTGGCTGGTTTTGATATCGGACATGGCGATGTAAACTTAGCCGTACCCATGGGTATCCGGGCGACGCTCGATACGGATAAACGCGTCTTGATATTTGATGAGGCGGCAACGAAATCATGATGACCGCATGGATGTTTTACGATGGAATCCATTGACAGAACCATGACGGCGGCCGTTTCAGATGGGGTTTTTCCCGGCGGTGTGCTGCTGGTTTCAAAGCATCGGCGGGTGCTTTTTCATGAGGCATTCGGATATGCCAATATTTACCAAAAACGGCCGGTCACGCCCCAGACGCTTTTTGACCTTGCCTCCCTCACAAAGCCCCTTGCCACGACACTTGCCATTATAAAGTTGATAGCGGCATCCACCTTAAGGCTTAAAGATCCGCTGGCGAGGTTGTTGCCGGAGTTGAAAGCATCTCCGATGGCAGATATCACGGTGGAGCACCTGCTGGCGCATCAATCGGGCTTGCCTGATTACCGGCCGTTCTATCAGTCCCTGCAACACATGCCGCCGGATGAAAGAAAGGATGCATTAAACCGGTTTCTGTATGAAACGCCGCTGGTATACCCGATCGGGGAGAAAACGGTCTACAGCGATCTGGGTTTCATGATGTTAAGATGGGTTGTCGAGCGCATGACAAACAGAAGACTCGACCATTTTGTGCTGGAGACAATTTACAAACCGCTTGGCCTTGAAGATCTTTTTTTTGTTGATTCGGACATGCCGGTTGCGGCAAAGACGTTTGCCGCCACTGAAGCATGCGCTTGGCGAAATGCGCTTGTGGAGGGGTGGGTTCATGATGAGAATGCCTTTATTGTGGGGGGAGTGGATGGTCATGCCGGGCTATTTGGAACGGCCGAACATGTGCACGAATTGCTCTGCGAGATCCAGTCACTTTATCATGGCACCGCTTCCAGCGGGATTTTAAAAAAAGAAATCGTATGTGAATTTCTGGACTACGGAAAGAAAACCGGACGCGCATTGGGGTTTGACCGGCCGGCCAAACGGAATTCCAGCAGCGGCAGGCATTTTTCAAAAAACAGTGTCGGTCATCTGGGTTTTACAGGGGTTTCTTTCTGGATGGATCTGGACCGCTTGATTATCATTATTCTTTTGACAAATAGAATTCACCCGACACGGGAAAACGAAAAAATTAAAATCTTTCGTCCTGTTCTGCACGATGCGGTCATGAAGTGCTTGCAAGAGAACGGCAAATAGAATATGCAGGATCGGGAAAGCATAATACCGAAGAATGGAGAATGAAGGAGATATGCCCCGGCCAAGCTTTACAAGAATAAAATCGCAAAGCGATTTTATTCTTGTAATCGTACAGGAGTTCTGTTAACCTATCTCTTTTAAATATATTCAAATTCTGCTGTCCGCGTAAAGCCATCCAAAAAGATGGCGACCTGAAAAAAAGTCAAGACAGCGCGAATTTTGTGCCACAGTTCATAAAATCGTCACACGGTTTTAATTGGAAATGGAGCATTATGAATATTCTTTTTGATAAGTTGTTGGGTGTCTTTTCAAGCGATCTTGCAATCGACCTCGGGACGGCCAATACACTGGTATATGTCAAGGGCAAGGGAATTGTGCTCAGCGAACCCTCCGTAGTCGCGGTTCGAACCGATGTGCGGGCGAAAAACCGGGTGCTGGCTGTGGGGCTGGAGGCCAAAAACATGGTTGGTCGAACGCCTGGAAATATTATTGCTATTCGCCCCATGAGGGATGGAGTGATTGCGGATTTTGAAGTGACGGAGGCCATGCTGCGGCATTTCATTCACAAAGTCCACAACCGCAGGACATTTGTCAGACCGAGAATCATTATCGCTGTTCCTTCAGGGATTACGCAGGTAGAAAAAAGAGCGGTCAGGGAATCCGCGGAGTCGGCAGGTGCGCGTCAAGTTTTCCTGATAGAGGAACCCATGGCGGCAGCCATCGGAGCGAACCTCCCCATTACAGAGCCCACATGTAACATGGTGGTGGATATCGGTGGCGGTACGACCGAAGTGGCAGTTATTTCGCTCGCTGGAATTGTGTACAGCCGGTCCCTCAGAGTGGCGGGGGATAAAATGGACTCCGCCATTACGCAGTACATTAAAAGAAAATACAACCTGCTGATTGGTGAACGGACCGCTGAGATCATCAAAACCACCATCGGCAACGCCTATCCGGACCCGGACGATATTTCCACAATAGAAGTAAAAGGAAGAGACCTTGTTTCCGGTATTCCCAAAATTCTTGCCATTGATTCAGAAGAGGTTCGTGTCGCCATACAAGAGCAGATCGATGCCATTGTCGAGACGGTAAAAATCGCACTGGAACAGACTCCCCCGGAACTGGCGGCCGATATTGTGGACAGTGGTATTGTTTTGACAGGAGGCGGCGCATTATTGAAAAATCTGGACAAGCTGCTCAGGGAAGAGACCGGGCTGCCCATAACCATTACGGAAGATCCGCTGTCAACCGTAGCCCTCGGCTCGGGTATGGCGCTCGACAACATTGATATTCTAAGACAGGTAATGATTACATAACTTCATGTTCTCAAAAAGGATGATGATGATTGTTGGTGCGATTATTCTGATCGCTGTCAACGTCATCGTTCTATCAGCAAATAGCAAGAACAGGACACCTGCGACCCCGATCGGGAAAATTGTAATTACCGTTATATCCCCTTTTCAAGAATTTGTGACAAATTCCATTCATTATTTCCAGGACATCTGGCGGCATTATTTCTATCTGGTTACGGTTTCAAAGCAAAATGACAGGTTGCTGAAACGATTGGAAGTTGTTGTTGAAAAAAACAACGCCTTGAAGGAAATGGAGCTCTCACACGAGCGCATGCGCAGCCTTCTCGGTTTTCAGACGTCATTGGAGCAGCAAGTTGTGGCTGCCGAGGTGGTCGGCAAGGATCCGTCCGCCTGGTTTAAAACGGTGATCATCAATAAAGGAAAAAAGGACGGTATCAACCGGGGAATGCCGGTGGTGACGCCGGTGGGCATCGCCGGCCTTGTAACGGATGTATCGCACAATTTTTCAAAAGTACTTCTGTTGATTGATCAAAACAGCGCTGTTGATGCATTGGCGCAAGCTACACGAGCGAGGGGTATTATCAAAGGAGATCCTAGCGGAGGACTTACATTTGAATATATTTTGCGCCGTCATGACATCAACAGGGGAGATGTCGTCATTTCATCCGGGCTGGATAATGTTTTTCCCAAAGGACTTCGCATCGGATATGTCCAGGAAGTCATTAAACCGAACGCCGGGATTTTTCAGCAGGTTTTGGTGAGGCCCTATGTGGATTTCGAGAAATTAGAAGAGGTGTTGGTGGTGCTGAACCAACCCAAAGAGCAGGAAGTTTTTGAGCCATGATTTATCTGTTTTATATGGTAGTATTTTTGGGGGTTGCTGTTTTTAATACAACGATAGTGGCCCATTTCTCTTTATTCTATGGGTTTTATGATCTCCTTTTGCTGTTTGTTATATACCTTGGTTTTTACCGCTCCATTCGAGAAAGCCTGCTGTTTATCATTTTATTCGGCATTGCCATGGATGCCGTTTCCGGATGCCCATTCGGGCTTTATACGATAAGCTATTTCTGGCTGTACGTGTTTGTCATATGGTTAACACGCTTTATGCGCATAACCAACAGCATGATTTTGCCGGGGGTTGTCATGTGCAGCGTGATCATTCAAAATACGATTTTTCTCGGAAGCATGGCTTTATTGGATCCCAATGTAAACATCCCTTCATTTTCATTTAAAGTTGTGCTCCTGCAAATCGTGTGGGGTATTTTCACCGGTCCGATTTTTATTATTCTTTTAAGGAACACCGACCAACGGCTGGAAAAATGGCAGCGAAGTTTTCAGCCCGATTTGGGTTAAAGATTGAAAAAATACTTGAACAACATAACCAGCGACTGGTTCAATAAGCGTATAGCCGGTGTTATTCTGTTCAGTGTTGCTGTATTTGCCATACTTTTAATCCGCTTGTTTTACCTCCAGATTCTGGAAGGAGATGAATTCAGAAGGCTTTCCGAAAATAACAGCATCAGACTGCAAAGCGTTGATGCCCCCAGGGGGTTGATTTTCGATACAGCGGATCGCTTGCTGGTGGACAACCGGCCATCCTTTGATTTAAGCATTATTCCACAGGATGCCAAACCCCTGAATGAGACGGTCAAAAAATTGTCTCGATTTCTGAATGTACCGGCGGAGGAATTTTTAAAAAAAATCAAAGCTGGAAACGGAAGGCGTTTGTATAAACCGGTTTTGTTGAAGCAGGACATAGGCCGAAATGCCATGGCCGCTGTAGAAGTTCATAAATTCGATCTGCCCGGCGTCGTGATCGATATCCGTGCGGTTCGTCATTATTTAAACCTGCAGCGGGCATCCCACCTGATCGGATATTTGGGCGAAATAAATGCAAAGGAACTGCAGAGCGACCTATATCAAGCATGTAAAGGCGGTGATTATATCGGAAAATTCGGAGTGGAAAAGGCCTATGAGAATCAATTAAGAGGAAAGCGGGGGGGGCGCCAGGTAGAGGTGAATGTCAAGGGCCAGGTGGTTCGGGTGTTGAAAATGGTTGATGCACGGCCAGGGCTCAACCTCAACCTGACCATCGATTTGCCGCTTCAAGAAAAAGCAGAGGAACTGCTGTCGGATAAAGCAGGTGCTGTTGTCGCGATGGATCCAAATACCGGCTATATCCTTGTCATGGCCAGTAATCCGGCCTTTGATCAGAATGACTTTGTCAGTGGTTTATCCCATGCTCAATGGAACGCTTTGACTTCCAATCCGGATCGACCCATGGAGAACAAAGCGATTCAGGCCGAATATCCGCCGGCATCGACGTACAAGATCATAACGGCAATCGCCGCCCTGGAAGAGGGGGTTATTGATGAAACCACCCAATTCTATTGCCCGGGACATTTTGCATTCGGAGACCGTGTTTTTCGCTGCTGGAAAAAGACCGGGCATGGTGAGGTCGACATTTACCGCGCATTGGCTGAATCGTGTGATGTATATTTTTATCAGGTCGGCCTGGCGGTGGGTGTGGATAAATTGGCACAGTATGCCAAGGCTTTTGGTTTGGGGTCGCCCACCGGAATCCGTTTGGACAATGAAGCCCGTGGCTTAATTCCCACATCGGATTGGAAGATAAAGCGCTTAGGGAGTTCGTGGCAGAAAGGCGAAACGTTGAATGTGGCCATTGGTCAGGGATACAATTTGGTCACGCCGTTGCAGATGCTGGTGCTCATCGCCGCCGTCGGCAACGGTGGTACGCGTTTTGAACCGCAAATTGTAAAGCATATCAGCACGGCTGACGGCATAACGGTTAGAGAGGCCAGACCCATTGTTAAAAGTCGACTGACCGTCAGCTCAAAAACCATGGAGATCGTCAAAAGAGGGTTGTTTGAGGCGGTAAATACCGACCGGGGAACCGCAAGAGGAATTCGGCTTGAACACCTTCCAATCAGCGGCAAGACCGGCACGGCGCAGCTCATTGATAGAAAGGAATCCGGTGAAAACAGAGCGGAAACAGAGAAAGAACCGGAAGCGATGCATTTACCGCATGCATGGTTTGTCGCCTATGCGCCGTCTGAAAATCCTCAAATAGCCGTTGCGGTGATTGTGGAGCATGGAGAACATGGTTCGACAGAGGCTGCACCCATTGCAAAAGAGATTATCCAGACATATTTGGGAAATGTTAATAAGCTGGCTGCTAAATAATTTGCGGAACGATCACCCAAACAAAGATTGTACTTATAACAAGATATATTCCAGTACTCCAATACTCCGGTTTTACCAGAGATTTATGGCACATTTAACATCAGTTTCAAATGCACTCATTACTGAATAAGGCGTGCCGTTCAATAATGCCAACAGCAGGAGTTATGCCATGGCCTTTGATAGACGATTGATAGAGTACTTTGACTGGGGATTGCTGGGGATTGTCCTGATTCTCGGGGGCATGGGACTTATTGCTTTGTACAGCGCAGTATCTGCCGGCGCGGATTCCGGGCAAACGGTCATCATCACCAAACAATTGATCTGGTACGGTATCGGCACGACGGCGATGATCATTTTCTTCACCTTTAGCTACAAAGCGCTGGAGAAATACGCGGATTTTATTTATATCGCCTGTATTTGTCTGCTTGTCAGTGTCCTGGTTTTCGGTAAATTTATCAGCGGTTCTCAACGCTGGCTCATTTTGGGGCCCATATCGATTCAGCCTTCCGAACTTGCCAAATTGACGGTGGTGATTATGCTGGCCCGTCATTACTCAAAGTTTGCAAGCGAAAAAGGATTGACATGGCGGGAGTTGATCAATCCCTGCCTGATAACAGCTATCCCTTTTCTCCTCATTGTAAAGCAGCCGGATCTGGGAACTGCCATGATGATACTATTGATTGCGGCTTCCATGACGATGTTTGTCAAAATTGAAAGACGAACGTTGATCACAATTTTATCGTGCTGTATTGTAAGCGGACCCATGGTCTGGTTTTTTTTGAAAGGGTACCAGAAACAACGAATTTTAACGTTTTTAAATCCGGACAGGGATCCATTGGGTGCAGGATATCATATTATTCAATCCAAAATCGCTATTGGATCCGGAATGATATCCGGCAGGGGGTTTTTAAAAGGTACACAAAACGCGCTCTCGTTTCTGCCTGAGCAACACACCGATTTCATCTTTTCAGTCCTCGCGGAAGAATGGGGATTTATCGGGTCGTGCGTCCTCATTCTCATGTTTCTTTTTCTCATTATCTGGGGACTGAATGTCGCCAACGGCTGTCGCGATAATTTCGGTACGATTCTTGCGGTCGGTATCACAGCTATGATCGCGTGGCAGGTTGTCATTAATATCGGAATGGTGATGGGGCTGATGCCGGTGGTCGGGGTCCCGCTTCCTTTTGTTAGTTACGGCGGATCATCCATTGTAACCATGATGGTATGCATCGGTATTTTACTGAATATCAGCATGCGGCGGTTTCAGTTTGAATAATAAAAATCGCTTCGCGATTTTTATTTAGGCGACTTCGTCGCATTTTTTATTTTTAGGATTTTGCATTGAGATGATTATCAGTGCTTAAGAATACTATGCCAAAATAATGATGATTTTTTCGTGTTTTCGTGTTTTCGTACTTTCGTGTTTTCGTGATAAATATATGATGGATTGCAGTTTCGGAGGTGTTATGAAAAAAGAAAGAAAAGACGACGCCGTTTCCACATTTTTGGGACATGGTGCAGCATTTGAAGGAACACTCGAATTCAAAGGTACTGTCCGTCTGGACGGAAAGCTGAAAGGTAAAATTGTCAGCGTCGGAGGAACCGTCATTATCGGCGATAAGGCGATCATCGAGGGAGAAATATGCGTGGACACCGTCATCGTAAAAGGCCGGGTAAACGGTACCATCGATGCCAGGAAGCGCATCGAGGTCTATCCGCCGGCGATTATCACCGGAGAGATCCGATCGCCTCTTATCAGTATCGATTCAGGGGTTGTGTTTAACGGCACGTGTGCCATGGAGATTACTGCCGAAGAACAGTCGAAAACCATCTGAATGTATTGGAAAATATATTTTTAGATCTTATAAGTTCCAGGAGCTAAAAAATTATCAAAAAACCTTTGACAATTTCCCATACCGGATGTTATAGACCGCCGGAGTTTGGTTCAAAGGTCAGAAAAACTTGTCAATTTAATCCAAAATTAATGAATGAAAGGTAAGGTACGGAGGCTTTCCTATGATTAACATTGATGGATCGCTTTTCATACAGATCATCAATTTTTTATTCCTCATCTGGGTTTTAAATCTTCTTCTCTATAAACCGGTTCGTAACATCATCCTTCAAAGAAAAAACAAGGTATCCGGACTTGAACAAGGCATCGAACAGGCTGAAACCAAAGCCACGGAGCAGGATGCGGCTTTTGCAGACGGCATCAAAGCAGCAAGGGTGAAGGGGCTTGAGGAAAAGAAGATGCGGATGTTGGAAGGTTCGGAAGAAGAAAAGAAAATATTCAGTAAAATCAACGAAAAAGCCCAGGCGGATTTTTTGAAGATTAAAGAGCAAATCGCCAAAGAAACCGAAACGGCCAAAGCGACCTTGCTGAAAGAAGTTGATAGTTTTGCAGACACCATCAGTGAAAAAATTCTTGGGAGGACGGTTTAATGATACATTCTGGTTTTCGCCGGATTAACCATAAAAAAATGGCATCTGTTGCCGTCATGCTGGCGATAATCGTGCTGGTGATTCTTAATGCGGGTGTTGTTTTTGCATCATCGGGGGGCGGACACGGTGAAGAGGGCGCAGTGCACAAGGGCTGGATTGCTACGGATACGTATCGCGTGATGAACTTCGTTGTCCTTGTAGGGGCGTTGTTTTTTATTTTGAAGAAGCCGCTGTCGCAGGCCTTGAATGCCCGCATCAAAGGAATCAAATCCCAACTGGAAGAACTGGAAGCAAAGAAAAAGGAAGCGGAAAACAAGCTGGTCGAATACAATAATAAATTGTCCAGGCTGGATGGTGAGGCCAAGACAATCGTCGAGGACTATATTCGGCAGGGGGAAGAAGCCAGGGCACGGATTATCAAAGAGGCGGAAGTAGCGGCCAACAAGCTTGAGGAGCAAGCCCAGCGACACATTGAGCATGAGTTCAAACAAGCTAAAAAAGAACTGCAGGAAGAAATAATCCATAAAGCGCTGGTTAAAGCGGAAGAAATTATCAAGGCAAAAATTACCGATGACGATCAAGATCAGTTGGTCGATGAATATCTAGAGAAGGTGGTGGCATAGTGAAAAATTTGGCAATTGCAAGGCGTTATGCCAAGGCACTTCTGCTGATAGGCAAAGAGGACGGGCAGACCGAAACGTACAGGGAAGAGCTGAATGCTTTCGAGGCACTTGTAAAAAACCAAGCTGCGCTGGAGCAGGCTCTCATCAACCCGCTTTATGATGCGGTCGATCGAAGAAAGGTATTGGGAGCCGTTCTGGAAAAATTAGGCCTGTCAAAGGTCATGAATTCATTTTTGTTGTTGTTGTTTGAAAAGGGGCGTGTCGGATTTTTAAGCAATATTAACGATTTCTATCAAAAACTGGCCGATGAGCTGAAGGGTGTTGCGCGGGCCAGTCTGGTTTCGGCCAAGGAGCTTTCATCCGAAACCGTCGAGAAGATTCGTGCATCCTTGTCGAAAAAGACAGGTAAAGATATTATTCTGGAGATCGACCAGGACCCCAGCCTCATCGGCGGGATTGTAACCAGGATAGGGGATCTTGTATTAGATGGAAGCGTTAAAACACAACTACTCAATATGAGAGAATCTTTAAAAAGGGGTGAAAGTGTCTAATGGAACTAAGAGCCGAAGAAATCAGTCAGATCATTAAGGAACAGATTACAGATTACGACAAAAAAGTTGAACTTAGCGAGACCGGCGTTGTGCTGTCCGTGGGTGACGGCATCTCCAGGGTATACGGCCTGGAAAAAGCCATGGCACTTGAACTGGTGGAATTTCCCGGAGGTATACTGGGACTTGTGCTGAACCTTGAAGAGGACAATGTGGGTGTCGCCATTATGGGCGAAGACATCCATATCAAGGAAGGCGACATGGTGAAGCGTACCGGCAGGATCGCCGAGGTTCCGGTGGGGGAAGCGGTCCTGGGGCGCGTTGTCTCCGCGGTTGGGGAACCGTTGGACGGTAAGGGCCCCATTGAAGCCAAAGAGTTCAGCCGGGTTGAAATGGTCGCACCGGGTGTTATTGCCAGGAAAGGAGTTCATGAACCCTGTTACACAGGCCTCAAGGCTGTTGACGCCATGACACCGGTCGGCCGCGGGCAGCGTGAGCTCATCATTGGTGACCGTCAGATTGGAAAGACAGCCTGCGCCATCGATGCCATTCTGGCTCAAAAGGAAACGGATGTCTACTGTATTTATGTCGCCTGCGGGCAGAAACAATCAACCGTCGCTCAGGTACACGCAGTTTTGGAAAAACATGGCGCCATGGAATACACCACCATCGTTTCCGCCTGCGCCAGTGATCCGGCAACGCTGCAGTTTATCGCACCCTATGCCGGATGCGCCATGGGAGAATACTTCCGCAATAAGGGCCAGCATGCGCTGATCATCTATGACGATCTTTCCAAGCAGGCCGTCGCCTATCGGCAGGTGTCCCTCCTGTTGAGACGGCCCCCCGGCCGTGAAGCCTACCCGGGCGATATTTTTTACAACCATTCCCGTCTGCTAGAGCGGGCCGCTAAAATGAATGATGAACTCGGCGCCGGCTCCCTCACGGCGTTGCCGATCATTGAAACGCAGGCCGGTGACGTCTCCGCCTACATTCCCACAAACGTTATTTCCATTACAGACGGCCAGATATATCTGGAGCCGGGTTTGTTTTTCGCCGGTGTCCGGCCGTCCATTAACGTGGGTCTGTCCGTATCAAGGGTCGGGGGCGCAGCACAGGTCAAGGCCATGAAACAGGTGGCAGGCACCTTGCGCTTGGATTTGGCTCAATTCCGTGAACTGGAAGCTTTCGCCGCATTTGGCAGCGATTTGGACAAGGCCACTCAGAGACAGTTGAACCGCGGGGCGCGACTGGTTGAAATTCTCAAGCAGCCGCAATATCAACCGCTTTCCATGCAAAAACAGGTCGCCATTCTGTATGCAGGCACCAAGGGATATTTAGATGAGTTCCCGGTTGACGTTTTGGGAAAATACGAAGCAGGGCTTTACACGTTTATCGAAGACCGTTATCCACAGATCTTTGCGGAACTCAAGGAGAAGGAAGCAATCTCCGAGGACCTGGACAAATTAATGGCCGAGGCCATTAAGACCTACGGTGAGGAGTTTAAGGATACCATCAAATAACAATGTTTTGCATGTGTTCCGTGGAGCGCCGCCTTCGGAGCGATAAACGCATCCGGCTGCGCAGCACTGAACCAGTAACGGAATAAATAAGGGCTTACTTTATGGCAAGTTTAAAAGATGTCCAGAATAAAATTGCTGCGGTTAAGAAAACCAAGCAGATCACAAAGGCCATGAACATGGTGGCGACCTCACGCTTGAGGGGTGCCCAGGAGCATATGGTGAATTTTCGCCCGTATGCCGCAAAGTTTTCGGAAGTATTGGGAAGCTTGGCTGAAAAGGCAGGGGATGAAGCCAGTCCTTTGCTGGTACCGCGTGAAGCGGTAAAGAAAGTCCATGTGGTCTTGTGCACTTCCGATAGAGGCCTGTGCGGTGGATTTAACGCCAATCTGATCGATAAGGCGAAAATCTTCATAAAGAGCAGGTCCGGTGAGGCGGTCGAAATATCCTTTACGTGTTTCGGGAAAAATGGACGAGACTGGTGCAGGAAGAATCAGAAGACGCGCAAAGACGAATATATCGGCGTTGTCGGAACCAAATTCGGATTCAATGTTGCGGCCACGGCCGGTCGCAAACTTGTGGACGGGTACCTGACAGGAGATTATGACGAGGTCTTTATCGTTTACGCAGAATTCATCAGCATGGGAAAACAACTTCCCACCTTGAAACAACTCCTCCCGATACCGGCTATCGAAACCGTCGAGGAAGAAGATGCGGAGAGCGGCGAATACCTCGCTGAGCACATTTGTGAGCCTTCAGCAGATGATCTGCTGGGCGAGTTGCTGCCAAGAAGCGTTCATGTCCAGTTGCACAGTGCATTGTTGGAAACCTCCACCAGTGAACATGCTGCAAGAATGATGGCAATGGAAAATGCAACGTCGGCATGCAATGATATGATTGAAAATCTGACACTGGTCTTTAATAAAGCAAGGCAGGCGGCTATTACCGCTGAGCTTATGGATATTGTCGGCGGGGCCGAAGCACTTAGAGGTTAAGAATAAATACCGGATTTTATATATAGGAGGTCTTTAGATGGGAGAAAACATTGGGAAAATCACTCAGGTTATTGGGCCTGTTGTTGATGTGGCGTTTGAGCAGGGAAGACTGCCGACAATCTATACGGCGCTTTTGATCACCAACCCGGCCATTAACGATGAACCGGGCAACCTCGTGGTTGAAGTCGCCCAGCATCTCGGCGATAATGTCGTCAGAACCATCGCCATGGATGTTACCGACGGCTTGATGCGGGGGCAGGAAGTCACGGATACGGGTAAGCCCATAATGATGCCTGTCGGCGAGGCCGGCCTCGGCCGTGTTCTCAACGTTGTGGGAAGACCTGTTGACGGCCTCGGGCCTGTCAGTCAGGAAAAGATGCTGCCGATTCATCGTCAAGCGCCCAAATTTACCGAACAGGACACGTCCGTTCGCGTTCTTGAAACGGGTATCAAGGTTATCGACCTGCTCGTGCCGTTCCCGCGGGGCGGGAAAATGGGCCTCTTCGGCGGCGCAGGCGTCGGCAAAACCGTTATCATGATGGAAATGGTCCATAATATCGCCATGCAGCACGGCGGTATTTCGGTATTCGCCGGTGTCGGGGAAAGGACCCGTGAGGGGAATGACCTGTATCACGAGATGAAGGAAGCGGGCGTACTTCCCAAAGCAGCCTTGATTTACGGGCAGATGACGGAACCACCGGGCGCAAGGGCTCGGGTGGCGCTCTCAGCCCTGACGGCTGCAGAATATTACCGAGATGAAGAAGGGCAGGACGTGCTCATTTTTATTGACAATATTTTCCGTTTTACACAGGCCGGCTCCGAAGTTTCCGCCCTTTTGGGTCGTATGCCTTCTGCTGTTGGATACCAGCCGACGCTGGCCGTCGATCTGGGCGAGCTTCAGGAGCGGATTACATCCACCGACAAAGGATCCATCACGGCTGTTCAATGTGTATATGTTCCTGCAGACGACCTCACCGACCCTGCACCGGCAACCACGTTTGCCCATTTGGACGGCACGGTGGTTCTTTCACGAAAACTCGTTGAACTGGGGATCTATCCTTCGGTTGATCCTCTCGATTCAACCTCCAGAATCCTGGATGCCGCCTACATCGGAGATGAACATTACCAGGTAGCGCGCCAGGTGCAGAAGATTCTTCAGAAATACACCGAACTTCAGGACATCATTGCCATTCTGGGAATTGACGAACTGTCGGATGAGGACAAGGTGACGGTAAGCCGCGCAAGAAAGATTCAGCGATTCCTGTCACAGCCATTCCATGTGGCCGAGGTTTTTACAAACACCCCCGGATCTTATGTAAAGATTGAAGATACCGTCGCCGGCTTTAAGGAGATTGTTGAAGGCAAACACGATGATCTTCCTGAACAGGCATTTTATATGGTCGGCGGCATTGATGAAGCAATTGCAAGAGCGAAGAAAATGGCCGACGCAGAATAGTGGTGAGGAAAAAATATGGCTGGAAACATTAAACTAGAAGTGGTTACCCCTGAAAAAGCCGTTGTCGATGAAGAAGCCCAGATTGTGGTCGCACCGGGAACGTTGGGTGAATTCGGCGTGCTGAAGGGTCATACACCCTTTTTAACAACGCTGAAAGTTGGTGCAATTCGATACACCGATGCGAACGGGAAAGATAGATTCGTATTTGTCAGCGGCGGGTTTGCCGAAGCGCTGCCGAATAAGGTAACCGTCCTCGCGGATTCCGCGGAAAGAAGACGCGATATTGATCTGGCGAGAGCCAAATCGGCGCTGGAACGTGCGGAAAAAAGACTCGCTGAGGAACGCTCACGGCAGGATCTCGATTTTGTCAGAGCCAGAGTGGCGCTTGAAAGAGCCATTCAGCGTATCCGTCTTGCTGAAACAAAATAAATTCAGTACATCTGTCTGAATGATATTAATAAAATTACTTGGTTCTTTTAAGGGATACAGCAATAGCATAATAAAGGGTGAACCAAAACGTGGTTTGCCCTTTTTCGTTCGGGATACAGCCGCATTCGTTTCATTAACAATTAGTAATTGGCAATTACACTTGCATCGATGTGGTCATTTTGGGTTCAAGGATTCGAGGGTTCCAGGGTTCAAGTGAAATGATAAAAAACTTCAAAGGACAGACGCCATTTGAACTATGTTGAAGCATTTTAAGATGAACAACAACATACCCAAGAAAAGAGCAATAGAAAACATACACTTGAATCCTTGAATCCTTGACCCCTTGAACCGCAACAGCGAGCGCATTCCCCGCGGCTTGCCGCGGGGTTAGCGAGCGAATCAAAATAGATAGAATTCCTTACGGTGGAAGATTCCTCGCAGCTTGCTGCGAGGAGTCTTCAATCCTCGGACCCTATTTTCATACGAGTTTGGAGAAGGATCGGATAATCTGAATATTTTACGGTATACGCAGATGAAGAAAAATACAGCCGTTATCATACTTGCAGCGGGCTTGGGTACACGGATGAAATCCGACAAGGCCAAAGTGTTGCACCTGGTCTGCGGAAAACCGATGATCGCGTATGTTCTCGAAATCGCTAAAAATATTTCTGCCGACGATATCGTTATCGTCGTAGGTCACCAGGCAGAACAGGTACAAGCGGCATGTCTTGAAAACGGTCACGTGAAATTTGTTTTGCAGAAACAGCAGTTGGGTACCGGACACGCCGTATTATGCGCATTACCGAGTCTTTCCAGAGCTGTTGAACATGTTGTTATTTTATGCGGAGATGTGCCTTTACTGCGCGCATCGACGGTTGGAGAGCTGCTGGCGGATCATATTCAGAAAAACCGAGCGTTATCTTTGCTGGCGGTTGAAACAGGTACTCCCACGGGATATGGCAGAATTAAAATGGATGAGCGGCGAAAGCTGGCCAAGATTGTTGAAGAAAAGGATGCTTCACTGGAAGAAAAGCAAATAAAATTAATTAACGCCGGCATTTATTGTGTCAGCAAGGGATTCCTGCAAACATCTTTAAGCAAAATTACACCGGATAACGCCCAAGGAGAGTTTTATTTAACGGATATTATTGAAATCGGTTATCGAACGCAGGAGAACATCGGTGTGCTTGTGAGTGGAAATAAAGAGGATGTCTTGGGAATCAACACCCCCCAGGACCTCAAAGCCGTAGAAGCGATTATGGGGAACAGGCTGGCTGAACCGCAACAGCGAGCGCATTCCCCGCGGCTTGACGTGGGGTTAGCGAGCGAATCAAAATAGATAGAATTCCTTACGGTGGAAGATTCCTCGCAGCTTGCTGCGAGGAGTCTTCAATTATAAACAGGTTGAATACGATGATTCCGGCATATATTTGAAAAAATTACAATATTCGGCGCCGGATCCACCAGTGGGAAAAATCTTGACTTTCAAGTCCATGAAATATTATACTGATAATCAAAAATGAGGTGAACCATTGGATAATGAAACCATTTTAGCGCAATTCGGAAAAATAGAAAAAAAGGTTGAATCACTTATAAAAAGCAATCAATTATTTGAAGCAGCCAATTTAGAACTGAAAGAAAAAGTGGAGAAACTAGAGACGGAACTCCAGCAAAAAAATGAATTGGAGGACCGAAATGATGAAGTTAAAAATTTAATACGGGAAAAAATAGACAGTTTGGTGGAAAGGCTGGATGGAATTACTGAAGCCGAAGCGTAACAAATAAAAAAGGATGACCAGGTAAAGGTACTTTTCATATCATTGGACCAACTTTTAACGATAGAACTTTTCGGACACCCATTTACCTTCAAGGCTGATAAGGATGTTTCCACGGCAAAAGAGGTCGCAGATTTTCTGGTGCAGGAGGTTACAAAGATCGAAGAACAATTGTCTAACAAATCATCAACCATCAATAAGCAGGCGGTTTTGATATTAGCTGCACTGAACATTGCGAATGAGTATTTTAAATGTAAGCAAAACCATAAGGATTTGTTGGAGATTGTTTCTGACCGGACATCGGGTCTATTAAATGAATTGAATACAACTTAATGGGTGTCATTGTGCTTCAATCAGGCATAATATCAGTCGATAGAAATTTGGTACCATCCCTGAAATCGTTTTGGGTAAAAACGCGTGAGGTATCTTCTGCCGTCCTGCCGGGGATAAGATGTAACGCTGATGATATCGTTATATGTATATCCGGGTGTTTCCCCTGCCGTGTTCGTGATTGGAAGATGTTCTTTGATCCAACACATATCCCCCGGGAGCTTTCGCTGGTTTCGGTGTGCATGTTCTGCTCAGGCAGAAAAGCCTAAAGAAACTATAGAGGCGCCCACTTTGGTAAATAGGTTCAAAGACCTACCAACACGGCATAGTGGTGGGGGTACACCTTGGTGACTTGGGGCGGTCAAACAGCCACTAGAACAACATATCCCATCATACCATCTCTGATCTATCCAGCTATGGAATCAGTGCGCATTCGTTCCTGATATCCCTCTTTTTCTAGATCGCCGGCAAAAATCGCCGGTGTGTGCAATTTCGGCTGTCAATATATTTTACTGGAGATAAAAAATGAATAATTACATAATATTGCTGATAATTGCCGGTTTTTGTATCGGATTTCTTCTTGCCTGTTGGCTTAAGATGAGCATCGCCACCCGAAAGGTAAAAGCAGCCAGAGAAAAGGCTGCCCAGATGATTCGGGATGCCGAACATAGGTCGGCGACGCTGCTGAAAGAATCCAAACTGGAGGCAAAGGACAGGCTTTTCAAGATGAAGAGCGAGTTCGATGCAGAGACAAAGGAGACCCGTGCTGAAATTAAAAAGCGGGAGAACTGGCTCCTCCAAAAAGAAGATAACATCGACAAAAAAAATGAGCAGTTTGAAAAAAGAGAACGGGAGCTTGTAAAAAAAGAAAAGGAATGGGCCGTTAAAAGCGAACAGATTGAGCAGAACGAACAAAAATTC
>CAYTAQ010000082.1:0-17516 GCA_964435695.1 uncultured Desulfobacterales bacterium
TGTGCCGTCCTGTATGAAAACATCCTGGGAAATTGGCAAACATGGCGGCTCACGACGCCAATCCTTTATCCTGAAAGGGTTAAGGAACATCTTGAACGCATCAAGCGGATTTTGTTTTGGAGTGCCATGTAAATAATTTCGATCCAGGCTTTCCACGTATGGTGGAAAGCCTGGACCGAAATTATATAGAAAGAAAAAGTGTTTGATGAATATAAACAAAGATATGCTATTGGATATCCGTTCCATGATGTTTGACCTGGATGGCACGTTAATCGATTCAATACCGAAATATTTCCGGCTCATGGAATCGATTCTTGAAATCGTCGGTTTGCCGCCGGCCCCGAAAGCGCTGGTGGCTGAATTCATGACCGGTGGACTCGATGCTTTGGAGAAGATGATCCCTGAAGAGATGATGGACCGGAAGGATGAATTGATTCGGGAGTGCATCACCGTCGGGAGAAAAATATCATGGAACATGTTCAATGACAAGGTGCAGTTGTTTAAAGGCGTCCGGGAGCTCTTTACATTGCTTAAGGATCGGGACATTTTGATCGGTGTCGTGACCTCCACGCAACGGCAGGTGATTGAAAGAAAGCTTGCGCCGCTGGCACGAAGCAATATCAAGGATGCACTGGATGTGGTTATTGCCATCGAGGATGCTCCATTGCGAAAACCGGCTCCGGATCCGTTAATCGAATGTGCCCGCCGGCTGGCCGTACCACCGGAAAAATGCGTTTATGTGGGGGATTCCTTTGTGGATATCCGTGCAGGGAATGCTGCGGGTATGATGACCATCGGCGTACTCACCGGTCTGGATGACTACGAAACGCTGGAAAAGGAAAATCCCCTCATAATCCTTGAGAGTGTCAATGAGATCCGGGGCCTGTTTGAATGAGCTCGTTACCACGCAGGCATGGGAACGAGAAAAAATTACGGTGCGCATTGCCAACTGGTTTTTATGGCGGCGCTGAAGCGCGGCACTACTTGCGTTTAGCAATGGTGCGCAGAACGTTAGTTCTGCAAAAGTAGGAGGAAAAAATATTGTGAAAATATCAGGCGTTATCCAAAGCGGTGTGGGGCAGGGGGCATTCTTCACCCAGGTCGATTGGGTTGTCAAGCAGTGTGAAGATATGCTGGGGTATAAGCCTTTCCCCGGGACCCTCAATGTTCATGTCCGCGATGAAGATTTAAACAAGCTCGAAAAATTTTTGGAGTCAACCGATTGCGTTTTGCTGCCGGATGACCCGGCTTTTTGCGCAGCGCGGGTCAAGAAAGTCATGGTGAATAATATCCCGGCTGCCATCGTACTGCCGAGTGAGGATGTCAGGGTCCATGAAAATCGGGTGATGGAAATCATCGCGTCTACGCGACTAAAAGATGCGTTAAACCTTGAAGACGGGGATTCTGTGACGATTTCCGATTAAACAAGACTAAAAACAACAGGAGATGAACGATGCATGTGATGTACAAAGAAATATATGATTTTGCCGCAGCGGCCGGCGCTTTCGAGGGCTATGTCTATCAAAAAGAAAACCTGGATGCGGCGAGCCTCGACAACTGGATAAAAAACCTGGTGAAGCAATACCAGAAGTTGCCGGTGGACGTACGTGAAAGTTTTCAAGCCTCTCTGGACCGAACCATCGGCAGGGCGGTTCAATCCCTGATAGCTGTATTCGGCGAGGGTCATGCCCACGTCGCTGCATTGAAACCCCTTATCGCAGGAAAAATGCCCGATGCGCCGGATGATTTTGAAGAAGAAAAGGAGGAAAAGGCGGATAAGTACGGAAAGTAACCCGGCCCTAAGAGGTTGTTTCGCAAGTCGAAGAGGCGTACAGCGTGTTGGTATCTGCCGAATTGCTTGATCTTAAGAGCACTCACCGCCCGCTTCGCTCAAGACGCTAAGAAGTTTATATTTCGATTTTCAGCAGAAAAACTACAGCCTTACTTCCTCCCTAAAACCGAACTTAATCTGATTGTCCAGGTAGTAAATGATCCGGGGGTCCAGTCTGTAAAACCGGACCTTGAATCGTTTGATGAAATTTTCCAGGCTCAATGACTGGCCCGGTTCAAAAAAATCCTTGGTGAAAGAAAACTTCCTGGTATAAGCCCGGATTGCCTGGATGGCGGTGACGCCCGGCGCCAATTGCCGGATGTTGCCGGACATCTGAATTCCTTTGATACCCTGCCAGGTGTCGGCATAAGGATAGATGGCGGCCGAAGTCTGTTTGCTTGCCAGCGCTTCAACAATATGCCTGGAGGACGGGTCCGAGAAGAAGAAAAAAGCCGACTTGTAGAACACGTAATACACCGGCGCGGCCCAGGCCGTATTGTCATGCGCCGTCGCCAGTGTCATGGTGCTTTGTTGGTTGATAAGTTCCAGAGCCTGCGTTTTGAGGTCCTGATGGTCTATCATACTTAAAAAATAAATCCTTAGCGATATAAACAGTGCCGGATTCTTTGGCTCCGGGACTGTGTTCAAGCCAAACCGGAACTCGACATTTTATGAACCAGATCATCCCACCTGCCCTGGGCCTTTAAGATAAATTCCGCCAACTCCCGTACGACTCCCTTGCCGCCGCCGGCCTTCGTTATATAGGCGGCAACCGATTTAGCCTCCACAGCACCGTCTGAAGGGGCAACGGGAAATCCGACCCGCTTCATCACGCCCAGGTCGATCATTTCATCTCCCACATAACAAAAATCCCGGTCTGTTAGACCCGATTCCTTTTCATACTCGTCCAGCTTCCCAATTTTGGCACCGGTTCCCCAGCGCAACTCCTTGGGGACCTTGTAGATTTCGCCTACCGCATCCATGGCTCTGGAAACCTTGCTCGTCAAAAAGGATACACCAATGCCGCTTTCCATTAACGCCATGCAGCCGATTCGATCCACCAGTGAAAAACATTCCGACTTCACACCATCGTCTGTATAATAGAGCGTATTGTCCGTAAGGATACCATGGATGTCAAGGATAACGAATTTGACCTGCCTGGCCAGTTCGGTTGCCTTATCGATATCTATCATGCTTTTAGCCTCCGTTTACTTATAACCCATCTTGGTAACCTTCTCTACCCATTCTGCCCACTTTCCCATGGCCCTGAGAATAAATTCACAGGTTTCACGGATAGGTCCTCTGCCGCCGGGAGCTGAGGTGATGAAATCGGCGATCTCTTTCACCTCGTCAACCGCATCGGCAGTCGCCACGGCAAATCCAACTGATTTCATAACTTCAAGATCCGTGATTTCACATCCGATGTAGGCAGTTTCCTCTTTACTGATTCCCAATTCCTGCTGGAGTTCGGTCAGTTTTCCCAGTTTGTCCTGCACGCTGAAATAGAGTTTGTCCAGTTTTAATTCGCGGGCCCGGTAATGACCTTCGCCGTCTATGGATGTGGAATCTAAAAAAGCGACCTTGATGCCATTGGCGAAAAGGGATAGATCTCCAAAGCCGTCCATGTGCCAAAAGCTGTATCGCCGCTTGCCTTCAACATCGCAAAAAAAGGTATTGGGCGTGAGTACGCCGTGAACATCATGGGCAAACAATTTCACCCGGGCAGCCTTCTCCTTTGCCAGCGCCATATCTTTTTCAGATGACATGTATTTCTCCTGTCTTTAACTCAACTTGGGTTTTAGTTTAGTCGAGTCCCAGTTCATCCCAGCGTGCTTTGATTCGTTCCAGTACATCTTCGCTCATGTTGACCTGCACCGGCTTTTCCTCCCATTCAAAGGGGATGGTGGCATCCATAATAATACGTGAGGTAATGAACTTATTTTCTTCCTGGCTCAGCGCAGGATCCAGCGGCGTGGATCTCCCGCGATTGATGATTTGCGTACCCCGGAGAGCATCGTATCGGGTGGCCAGCGCCCACCAGACGCGCGGCAGATCATCGGCCCGAATATCATGGTCGACGATAATCAATCCCTTGAGTCCGTAAGTACATGTGTGACTGGCGATAACCGCGGCTGCAACCTGATTGGTGTGGCCGGGATATTTCTGCCTTACTGATACGATGGCCCAGAACCGGCCGCAGGCTTCCGGCGGCATATACACGGATTCAATACCGGGAATCCGCATCTTGGTGAGTTCGGTCCAGAGGGTGGCATTGCGGATAAAGGCCAGCATCATGTGGTTGTCATTGACCGGACGGCCCACCGAAGCAGCTAGAAGAATGGGGTTATTTCGATGATAAATGCGTTTCACATCAATGGCCGGCTTTTTAATGGTTTTGAAAAGTTCGTCGGTATAGTAGCCGGTGTATTCGCCAAAGGGCCCTTCAGGACGAGGGTTGTCTCCGTCAATGTACCCTTCCAAGACAATCTCGGCCGTGGCAGGGATCGGAAGCCCGGTAAGCTGTGCCTTAACGATTTCTACGGATTCTCCGCGAATTGTGCCCGCGACATCATATTCACTGGCGCCTTCAACCATAGCGCTTCCTGCAAGCATCAGCAGCGGGTCGCAGCCGACCACCAGGCAGATGGGCATTTTCTTGCCGGCCTTGCGATACTTCTGGAGGATCCGGTCTCCCCGTTTACCCTTTAAAATTTGAGCGCCTACGGTTTTACTGTCCAGCACCTGGCTGCGGTAGGTGCCCAGGTTGATCTCACCGGTCTCCGGGTCCTTGACAACCATGAAGTCGGCTGTTCCAATATAGCGGCCGCCGTCTTTTTCATAGAATTTTGGCGAAGGAAATTTGAAAACATCGACATCATCGCCATCGATAATATTTTCAAAGATGGGACCATCCGAAACTTCTTTGGCTCGCTTCACCTCGCCGATAGACATTTTCATCCATTCGTAACTGATCTCGGTCATACTGAGATTGGCTGGTTTGCCCAGCGCCATGGCCAAACGTTTGGTACTGCTGTAAGCGCCGAAAAATACCGGGCTGTCGTGGTCTTTCACGTTTTCAAACAGGACCGCACGTCCGTCCTTTTCTTCCACCAGTTTGGCAATGTGCGTCATTTCCAGGTTCCAGTCTACCTCAGCAGTGACTCTTTTGAGATCTCCCTCTTTTTCGCACAGGGCTATGAAATCTCGAAGATCCATGAATAACCTCCTCGTTGTGAATTGTTATTGGAAACGGTCAAATAGCATAATATATAAAAATACATGGTTAACTTTAAGTAAGTTTCGCGCAGTTGTATGCGTGTTGCAGGAAGCAGCGGTGACTATGGATAGTATATGAAACTGTGATATTGTCAATGTCATAATTCTTATAAGATCCATAAGTTGAATTTATGAATGGTGGATCGGATCGGCTTTCTTTAACCATCCGATCCAAATAACCGGCAACGGGGTGGACGTATGCAAATATTATGAAATCACTCAGTTTGGATAAGACGCAATGATGGTTCTGGGTAAAAAATTGAATTTTATGACACCGGCTCTAATACTGCAAATCCTTTTTGCTTGACATGCAGCACGGTCTTACCGTAAATCTTTTAGCCCGTGAAGAAATCAATTTTCGTGCTTTCGTGATGAAATACTATTCCAGCCACTTCGCCTATGAAGGAAATATCAAATGAAAAACACCCGTACGGTATCGACACTCTGCAGGATGTGTCCGCAAAACTGCGGCATGGATGTCACGGTGGTGGACGGTCAGCCCATTGGAATCAAGGGCTCCAAGAACCATCCATTCAATAAAGGATGGCTCTGTGCAAAGGGTATCGCCGCTCTGGATCTCTTCAGATCTCCTGAAAGACTTACCACCCCTTATATTCGAAAAGACGGAAAGCTCGAGCCGGTGGACTGGGATGCGGCGCTTTCCTTCGCAGCTGAAAAACTCACCCGCCTGAAAGAAACATACGGGCCCGAGAGTGTTGCTTTCTATTATGGGGAGGGCGGAGGCCATCAGGAGCTAAAGTATTATGTACAACGCTTTGCCAATGTTTTCGGAACTCCCAATTTTTCCGGAGTGGGGTCCATCTGCAATTTCGCCCGGACATTGGCCGACACCCTTACCCTGGGGGCAGTCACCAAACCGGATATTCCCAACAGTAAATTTCTCATGATATGGGGAGGAAATCCTTTTGCCTCGCACGAACCATTAGCACCGAGAGAGATAAACCAATTTAAAAAGCGGGGAGGAAAGCTCGTTGTCATCGATCCCCGAAAAACCGAAGTGGCTGCCAAGGCGGATGTCCATCTGACCATCCGGCCGGGAATGGATGAAATTCTGATTTTAAACATGATCCACACCATGTTGCGTGAAAATCTATGGGACAAAGCATTTACCGGAACATGGGTTCATGGGTTCGATGATTTCTATCAAACGGTTACAGCGGATCGATTTTCTCCTGAAAACGGAGAAGCATTGACCGGCCTTTCATCTGATCTTGTGAAAAGCGTTGCACGTTCCTATGCCGAAACAAAACCTGCATGCAACTATATGGGGAACGGACTGGAACACCATGAATCCGGCATCAGGACCATGCGACTGGTGGCCATCATGAAAGCCATCACCGGAAACGTTGATGTACCCGGGGGAGACCTGTTCACATTCAAGCCGAAATTGAAAAATATGAGCAAACCACTGCCCGAGCCTGCCGTGCCACCTGTCGGTCTGGATGATTTCCCCGTGTTCTGCCGGATGCGAAAGGAAGCCCGGGCGCTTTCTCTTCCAAAGGCGATTTTGGAGGAGCGCCCATACCCTGTCAAAGGAATGGTCATTACCAGCGGAAACACGACCATGGAATGGCCCAACAGCAGGCAGGTCCGAAGCGCATTGCAGAAGCTGGAATTTCTCATGGTCATTGACATTGTCAACTCGCCGGATTCACGGTATGCGGACGTCATTTTACCGGCCTGCACATTTCTGGAAAGGGATGAGCACCATGTGAATATCTATCAGAATCTGCACACCATTTCATTGCGGCAGCAGGTGGTTGAACCCAAATACGGACTTCCTGATCAGATGATCTGGGTTGAACTGGCAAAGTATATGGGGTATGAAAAATATTTTCCATGGAAAAACTGCCGGGAAGGCATCGACTATCTGCTGGAGGATCTGGGCGTAACCTATGCACAGATCGTTGCTATGGGGGGAATCTATGCATATGATCAGAGAAGATACCGGCAATATGAAAAAGAAGGATTTAAGACCACGACTGGTAAGGTTGAGATTTTCTCCGAGAAATTGAAAGCCTTCGGATATGATCCTCTTCCGGTTGCACAGGATATGGTCGGTTCAGATGAGGAAGCCGACGAATTCCCCTTATCCTTGACAACCGGCGGGAACCTGCTTTCATATCTGCATTGGCAATACCGATATATTCCAAGATTAAGAAAACTGAATCCTGAACCTATATTCGAGATACATCCCATGGCTGCCGAAAAGTTTGGTGTATCTGGAAATGAGACAGCGGAAATATGCACCAAAGATGGGAGCATTCAACTCAAGGCCCGGATTACCGAAAAAATACGACCGGACACCCTGCATATTCCCCAGGGATGGGAAGCGGCCAACGCCAATGAACTGACAAGCCCGGTAGAAGCGGACCCTATTTCCGGATTTCCCAACCTCAAATCACTCAAATGCCGGGTTCAAAAGATATATAAACTAGCATTATAGCTGTTATAAAAAAAAATGAGTTGACCTTTTCGATGAAATAATCCAAATAGTAAAGATCCATTAAGTTATACATAAAATAAAAAAACTTGATTTTATTGTAAATATGTAAATAAATGATTTTTTCAAACGGATGATCCATAGCTATTTATAGCTGATTGATTGAACCGTTCTTAGCTCTCTCTTTTCTCTCGTATGTAGTGATATAACCTTTTCCATTTTGACCGAATCGACCTTTTTGAAGAAGGATCTCAGAACCACCGGAAGTGCTTTGAACGTTATGCAATCCAACTTTGGATAAGCAAGTGCTGGCTCAAGGTCTATATATAAGCAATTGAAATCATCCATCCGCGGATGATTTCACAGATGAAAGGGGGTAAGAGATATGGAAGGATTAGAACCAACTGCAAGCTGGACCACCACACAACCCTGGCGGGGATTGTTTGCGGTGGCTGTCACCCTGGGTATTGCGCTTACGGTTACCGCATCTTTTGACATGCAGACATACCTGGGTTTTTTTACGACCATATTAATGTCCAATGTTCCCATCCTATTGGTTCTTACGATGGGATTGCGGGGACAATACCCGTCCACAGAAGGACTGCCGCGTCCATGGGGCGCATTTCTCAAAACGGCATTGTTGATACTCATCGGACTTGTGATAAGCCATGCGCTGCTCCATTTTGTGGCCAAAGGCGCAGCAACGCCGTTTATTCATGCCCAGGCCATTTTGACGGTCATTGTGACATTTTTTCTGGTGATTGCTTTCGGCATGTGGCCCTTTGACAAAATGTCTCTTGCTGCCAAGGGATTTCTGACGCTGATATGTGCCTACGTCGTAGCCTGGCTGCTGTTCAAGCTGTTTAATTTCAGTCTGCTCTCCAATCCGGACGGCGTCATCCCTTCCGCTGTGGGTGCCGTGCCTTTTTATGCAAAAGGCGGACCCCTGGAACCATTTGCCGCCCTCGCACCGATGGGACCGGTCCCCTGGGAAGTGGGACTTGAATATGCTTTTTCCAGCTTGGCGTTTCTGTTTGTCTTTATCGTGCTTGGCATGTGGCCTTTTAACAAATTTCCGGGCATCATGAAACAGCCGACACTGGGAATCGTTCTGACCATCACCTGTTGTGTCTTGGGATTGATTCTTCATTTCATAGGGGTCGCCGTGTTACACATAGCGCCACTCATGTTTTTCCTATATTGTATTTCCTATCTGTTTGGCCTGCTCATGCTCATGACGATGTTTCAAATGTGGCCCGGACGAAACCTAAAATCTCCATTGGCCGGTGGATTGCTAACCTTAGTATTGGCTGCAATCATAGGCATTATCGCATATTTTGTAATCCGGGCTTTTTGTGCCTCCACTTTCGGTCCGGAAGCTTTTAAACATCCGGCTGATGTATTTTCAATGGGGAATCTGATGCTCGGCATCACGTTTCCCATTTGGGCGGCGTATTCAGACCTGTGGGATTTCTGGCCCCTGCCTCCGACGCCGCCACCTCCTCAGGAAGGATAGCAGGCAGTTATTCATATTTCCGTGAAGCCTCTTTTGGCGCGGGTATGATTTATCCCGCGCTGAAGAGGCTTTTACTCGTTCAGAAAGCTCAAAATACCTTTGATGGGGCGGCCGCCCTGGGCCAGGTTGTCCAGCGTCTCCAGAAATACACGAGCGGACAAAGAGAGTGGTTGATTTTTCAGGTAGGAAATGCTCGCATCCAGATAAAACTTCTCCTCCTCAAGGGGAACAGTTACCAATTTTTTCCCCTGAATATCTCTGTAAACAGAAACTTTAACCAGAAATGAAATTCCATCCCCTCTTTCCACAAGATGCTTGATAAATTCCGAGTTGCTGGTTTCCATGAGGATGTTGGGCGTGCAATGATGTCGTTCAAAAAGCGCATTGACATATTTCCTGGTTCCGGAGCCCCTTTCTCTCATGATAATCGGTTCTTTGGCCAGTTGCTTGACGGAAACAGCCGGCGCACCTGCCAATGGATGTTTGGGGCTGAGAATCAGGATCAGTTCTTCCTCGCTGAAGGGGGTGAATTCAACATCAGGATGGTCCAGCACTTTTGTAATGATGCAGATATCATTTTTCAATTCAATGAGGCTGTGGATCATGTCAAGGGAACTGCCTTCATTCAAATGAATGCTGATTTGAGGATATTTATCGTGAAAATGCTGCATCATAAACGGCATGAGAAAACGGGCGTATGTTTTTGTGGTTCCGATTCGCAGGATTCCTTTCTTCAGATGCCGCATGTCATCGATGACATTTTCAGCCTCTTTTTCATACTCGAAAATTTTGCAGGCATGGGCATAGAGGGCATCGCCTTCTGAGGTCAGGCATATGCCCCGACCCTTTTTTTTAAAGAATTTGAGGTCGCACCACTCTTCAAAAAGCTTCACCTGGGCGGTCACCGCAGGCTGGGTAATGAAAAGATCACGAGCGGCTTTTGTGAAGCTCAGATTTTTGGCGACATGGTAGAAAACCCTGAGTTGATTGAGGTTGATCATTTTCGGCGCTCTCCCTTTATAGAAAAAATCCAGCAGGGAAATTTAAATAAACTGCGCTGGAGGTTATTCTATAAGATACACTTATAATTGGTATCAATGCATAATCTATCATTATGTATAACATAAGAATAATGAAATTGACAATAGCTTGTTTAATCGGTCATTATAAAACCGGGATAAACATGTGTTAAATGGACAATTGAAAGATAAAAACCGATGAATTCGTTTTTAGGCGATTTCATCAATTTTAAAGGAGGTTTTAATGGCGTATTCATACCCTAAAGACAATCGGGAGTTTATCAAGGCACTGAAGGCGAGCGGGGATATGGTAACTGTTGAGCAGGAGGTTGACTGGGATCTTGAAATGGGTGCCATTGTGAGGAGGGTTTGCGAAAAGCAACTGCCTTCTCCATATTTTAAGAAGATCACGGATTATCCGGGATTCGAGGCATTCGGTGCACCCATGGCCACTTACCGGCGGCTGGCCATCGGTATGGGGATGGATCCCGCGTCTACGATACCGGAGATTGCCGCTGAATATGTCAAACGTACCAGGGAAAAACCGATACCACCGGTCGTGCTCGATCGCAAGGACGCCCCATGCAAGCAGAACATCCTTTTGGGCAAAGATGCGGATCTGTTTAACCTCCCCGGTCCCATGGTTCATGACGGAGACGGCGGCCGGTACCTGGCCACATGGCATTTTGTTGTGAGCAAAGATCCGGAAACACTGGCCATCAACTGGGGCATGTATCGCATGATGGTTTTTGACGAAAAGACCATGGTAGGTCCGGTACTCCCTTTTTCAGACATGGGAAAAATGTTTTACGGCAAGTACGTTCCCAAAAATCAACCCATGCCTTTTGCGGCGGTTCTGTCAGCGGACCCGATGTCCAGTCTGGCATCCTGCGCACCGTCGCCCATGCCGGAAGATCAGTTTGCAGGTATGCTGATGGGCGAACCGGTGGAGCTGGTCACGTGCGAGACATGCGACCTGCAGGTTCCGGCCCATGCGGAGATCATCGTCGAAGGAGAGGTGATTCCCAATGTCATGATTGAAGAAGCCCCCTTTGGTGAATATACAGGGTATCGTACCTCGCCACGGGAACCGCGCACGGTCTATCGTGTCAAGGCGATTACCCATCGTAACAATCCCATTCTGATGATTTCGAACATGGGCGTTCCCACCGATGAGGGACAGCTGTTGCGTTCATTTTCCCTGGGCCTTGAGATGCACAAGCTTCTTGAGAGCCAGGGCATTCCCATCACCGGTGTGTACATGCTGCCGGAATCGACCCATCACATGGTGGTGGTCGGTGTCAGACCGGCCTACAGCAATATTGCCTCACAGATTGCCAATCTGATATTCGGAAGCAAACTGAGCCCCTGGTTTCATATGGTCATCGTGGTGGATGAGGAAACGGACATTTACAGCAAAGATGATGTGATTCATGCCTTATCCACCAAGTGTCACCCTGCCAGAGGCATCCGGATATATGACAATCATGTGGGAACACCGCTGAACCCATATGCGTCCCCGGAAGAACGCAAGATGAGTCGCGGCGCCAAGGTGCTTTTTGATTGCACCTTTCCGCTGGATTGGCCCAAATCTGATTTGCCGATCAAGGTGGCGTTTAGCACGATGTATCCGAAAGAGATTCAGGAAAAGGTTTTAGCCAATTGGAAAAACTATGGATATCAGGAGTAAGGAGGTGACATCAATGGCCAGAAAAGAGTTTGACACATTTTTATTGCAGGATCCGAAAACCTTTATTGAGGGTCAGGAAGTGGAATTGATTGTCCGCGACCTTACGCCCGAGGACAGGAAAAAAAAATACCGCAGTTTTTTTGCGAAAGCCAAGGTATCCAAGTCGTCGTCAACCTATCCGGATATTTTATGGATCAGGCTCGGCAGGGGGCAGCTGTTGGAAGCCCCCTGGTCTGTAAAGATACTCAGTGAAGTAAACAAGTTTTCAGAATAGGAGGGATTATATTGAGAGCGTTAAACGGGCTAAAAGAATTTGTTCAATATCTGGAAGATCGCGGCGAACTGCTGCGTGTGGATGCGCCGCTCGATCCCGAATACGAGGTAGCAGCCGTCCTCCATGAAATGGGAAAAGAAGAGGCGCCGGCGCTGCTCTTTGAAAACGTTAAAGGATGCTCCATACCGCTCGTGGGAAATCTGCTCGGTACAAAAAGGCGTCTCGCCCTTGCTTTGGGGATAGAAGAGAGCGTCCTTCTCAAAGGGTATCTTCCAAACATGGATAAAAAGATTCCAACGAAACTGCTGAAAAAAGCATCCGACAGAAAGGTCCTAAGATCCAAGAAGGATATCGATATCCAAAAGCTGCTACCTGTCCTGACCTATTATCAGAAAGATTCCGGTCCCTATATCACCTGCGGTGTTACATCGGCTCTGGATCCACGAAATAATGGAATCGGAAGAGGACTGCACCGGATGGAAGTCAGAGGTAAAGCCCAACTCGGGATCTCATTATTAAATCCGCCTCTTTCCGATATTTATGCCTTTCACAGGCAGAAAGGTACACGCATGGAAGTTGCCACAGCGATCGGCGTCGATCCGGCGATTCTTGTAGCGACCGTTCTCAAAATGCCTGCAGGACTCGATAAACTGGAAGGTGCCGGCGGATTGATTGGTGAAGCGGTTTCCCTGGAGAAAGCAAAAACCGTGGATATCGATGTACCTGCCAATGCTGAAATTATTATTGAAGGAACCATTGATCCAAAAGGTGAAGAGAAGGACGGTACGCTGGGAGAATCCAGTGGATACTATATGAGCTTCGGTCAGAGCCCGACGATAAACATCTCGGCCGTTACACTTCGAGCGGAACCCTGTTTCCAGGCCATCCTGCCATGGAGTCTGGAAGTGGATCACCTCTTATCTTTTATTCACGGGCTCAATTTTATCCCCAAAATGAAGAAGGAAATTCCTTCGATTCTGGACATCCATTTTGTTCCCGGTACATTCGGAGCCCATGCAGTGATTGCCATGGATAATCCAAACAAGGGTGAAATCCGGGGGGCGTTGGCCATGGCATTGGGTTTTTCCAACATCAAACAGGCGGTTATTGTCGACGGGGATGTCAATCCCCGGGATTATCTGGAAGTGGAGTGGGCCTTGACAACCCGGTGTCAGCCGGATAAAGACATCATCGTGATTTCTTCTCTGAGAGGTCAGCCCATTGATCCTTCAGCCGGAGAAGGATTTGCAACGGCAAAGATTGGAATCGATGCCACGAGGCCGAGAAATAAGGGGTTCGAAAAAGTCGGATTTCCTGATGCGATTCAGGAAAGGGTGGCAATGGTTATCAACGCGCTCAAAAAGAGAGGGTAAAATGAAACGACTTATCGTCGGTATTTCCGGTGCAACCGGCGCCATTTACGGCATAAGGCTTTTGGAGGCACTTGCCGAAACGGATATCGAGACCCATCTGGTTATTTCGCAGGCGGCCGAAATAACGATACACATGGAGACTTCCTGGAAAATAGATGAGGTGAAGGCGCTTGCGCACACTTGCTATGACACACGGGATGTGGGTGCGAATATAGCCAGTGGTTCATTCCTCTGTGAAGGAATGGTGGTGATCCCTTGTGCCATTAAAACACTTTCCGGCATTGCCAATTCATACAATGACAACCTTCTGGTGCGTGCAGCCGATGTGACGATAAAGGAAAAACGAAAGCTTGTGGTGGTGGTTAGAGAAACCCCTTTTCATAAGGGGCACCTGCGACTGATGATGAATCTGGCTGACCTGGGAGCTACGATCCTGCCGCCCATTCCGGCATTTTATTGTCTCCCCCAAACCATTGATGACATTGTCAACCACTTGGTAGGAAAGGTTCTCGATATGTTTCATATCGAACACAATCTTTTCAAGAGGTGGGGCAGCAATGAAATAATCCATGCGTTATCGGAAAAACAGAAAAAAATGGAGAATTAAAATTGCGTGATCGTATCGTGGATATCAAGCAGGGACTAGAAGATATCCGCAACGGGAAAATGATCATTCTGGTGGATGATGAAGACCGTGAAAATGAAGGTGATCTTTGCTGTGCCGCCAATCTGGCTACAGCGGAAATTATCAATTTTATGGCAATGCATGGTCGCGGTTTGATATGTTTGCCGCTAACCGAAGAAAAGGCGAAATCATTGGATTTGAAGCCGATGGTGGAAGATAACGAGTCTCCCCTCGGCACGGCATTCACAAGTTCGATAGATGCCTGTGAAGGCGTTACCACAGGGATTTCCGCACAGGACCGTTCGCATACCATTCTTACAGCGGTCGCAGAAAATGCGAGACCGGAGGCACTTGCACGCCCCGGACATATCTTCCCGCTCATTGCCCGCTCCGGAGGCGTTTTGGTTCGCCCGGGACAGACAGAGGGATCTGTTGATCTGGCGCGGCTGGCGGGTTTATCGCCGGCAGGCGTTATTTGCGAAATCATGAAGGAAGACGGTACCATGGCGCGCATGCCGGACCTGATAAAATTTGGCGAAGCGCATGATATCAATATCGTAACGGTTGCTTCCCTGATTCAATACAGAATGGCCGAAGAAAAATTGATTTACCGCGCGACACAGATACGTGATATGCCCCGATTGGAAGGGAATTTAAACGTTGTAAGCTATACGTCATCATTAACGCCCGATGATGTTTACGTTGCATTAATTAAGGGAGAAATACAACCGGAGGACAATGTCCTTGTCAGGATCCACCGGGAATGTTTTCTGGGCGATTTATTCGGATCGCAGTTATGTGATTGCAACCATAAGCTTCAACGTGCAAGAGAGATAATTACGGCTGAAGGCAAAGGCGTCTTGCTGTACATTCGCCGCAAGGATTTCAGCAACGATACCCATCAGAATTTACCTTTCTGCGGTGCATCGGATCAGATATTGGAAAGAAAAAATACTTCGCAAACGCTTGTTTTCAGACGCGAGTTTCTTAATTGCGGAGTTTGTGCGAAGATTCTGCTGGATCTGGGTATTCGAAAGGTGCGTTCGATTACGAGCAACCCCGACGACAAAACGACGTTTAAAACATACGGCATAGAGCTGACTGAAATGGTGCCCCTATAAAACGCCGATCCTGCATGCAGGATCGGCGTTTTATATTTAAGATAGAAAAAACATATTCCATGAAATCAAAAGAGGATAAGGGCCTAACATCCAGAAGAAAGCAGGAACACATCGATATCTGCCTCACCGAGGATGTTGAGTTCAGGAAGAGCAACGGTTTCGAGAGATACGAGTTTGAACATCGTGCGCTGCCGGAACTGAATCTGTCGGAGATAGACACCTCAACAACATTTTTAGGAAAAGTATTCGCCTATCCCTTTTTTATCGAAGCGCTCACCGGGGGTTCACCTGGGACAGAAACGCTGAATCTGAATTTGGCAAAGGCCTGTGAGGAGATGGGAATCGGCATGGGAACCGGTTCCCAGCGGGTGATGCTGGACGAGCCGGCTGTGGCATACACCTTCATGGTGAGAGATGTCGCGCCCACTATCTTTTTGCTTGGCAATATAGGGGCCGCCCAACTGTCCAGGATTCATGCCCATGATATCATAAAGATGATATCGGAAATCAAGGCGGATGGGCTGGCGATACACCTGAATGCCGCTCAAGAAATGTGCCAGCCTGAAGGGGATACGGATTGGCGTGATGTACTGGCGAATATTGCGCGCATCTGTGAGCAAGCCGATTTCCCGGTGGTCGTAAAAGAAACAGGATGCGGCATTGCCGAAGATATCGCGCTGAAATTGGAATCCGCCGGGGTGGATTGCCTGGATATCGGGGGAGCAGGCGGGACATCGTTTACACGGGTTGAGCACTTTCGAGGCTCGAAATCCGCAGCGGCGTTTTTCGAGTGGGGGATTCCGACGGCGGAATCGCTTCAACAATGCCGGAAAGCGGTGAAAATACCGCTGATCGCTTCCGGCGGAATACGTACCGGTGTTGATTGCGCCAAGGCGTTGGCCATGGGGGCGTCTCTGGTGGGATTTGCTTTGCCTGTTTTGAAAGCCGCCCGGACCTCGCACCAGGCTGTGGTCGATAAACTGAAATTTTTGGCTGAAGAGTTAAAGAGAACGATGCTGTTGCTCGGTGCAAAAAATATTGAAGACCTCAAGCATGTCAAGATTGCGCAGCCATAAGATTGGCTCAAGCTCTCTAAACCGGTTAAATTTTTAACAGCCCATCTCAAAAAAATCTGAATGATAGCGGATGCTGGATGCTGATTGGTGAATGCTGGGTCCCAACTCCCAAAACGGGATCTGTCTAAAATGACAATTCTAATGAATTTGTATATGGCCTTCAACATGGTGATTTTCGACCAGAATCCAGAATCTAGTATCCAGTTTATTCCCATGACCCGTCCTGATTCAACGCCTTAAAAATGAGAAAAAAAATAGCCATCGTTACCAGTTACTTTTCCGGGGAAAGCTACGGGCTGCTCGGACCCCAGCTTGCGGCAACAATTATTCAGGAGCACACCCGTTACGACTGCATCGTGGTTGCCGTAACCAATGAAGATCACTTGCCGATGCTCCGGTCGGCTTTGTCGGATTATTTCGGCACTCAAAGACCGGTGGTAGGGTTTTCGATCCTAAGTGGCAGAGAAAACTTATTCTCTTTTGCCAAGACATTGAAACAGGATGGCGCATTAACGCTTCTTGCCGGCCCCCAGGCTGACGCCGATTACAGAGGAGAATCCGGCTGGGTGGATTTTCCGCACCGGTTTCATGGGTTATCCGAGCATTTTTCCCTGGCATTAAACGGACCTGCGGAGCAGGTGATTCATTTGCTGGATGCAATGGACAGGGGCGATAATTGGAAGAAGATACCGGGGGTGTTGTACAAGGAAGAAGATGACTCCATTGAAGGAAACCCAAGAAAGCCGTGGGAATGGGAATATTTCAATGCGGTTAGATGGGACAACCTGTATGTAATTGCGAATGACGGCTTGAGGCGCCATTGTATCAAGACCGCCCAGGTGCTGCAACAGCTTGGATGCCCGCATGCTGCCAGGACCCAACAGTTAAAAATTGATTATCCATCAGCGATATTGCAGAGAAAGGGTGAAAAAATCTTTGTCGATGTGAAGGGCTGCAGCTTTTGCGATGTAGCAGCTGACAAGGGGTTTTGTGGAACCCTGGATGACGAATCTGTGATCAATCAAATCCGCTGCCTGCCTGAAGATGGTGAAGATAGAAAAATACCGTTTGAACTGATCAATGAAAATCCGCTTTCGACGCTTCCTCGTCTGCTCAGGCGCCTGCGAGAGGAAAAGCTTCACCTATCTCAGATAAATCTTATCATGCGTGCGGACTGGTTCCTTGCAGGAGAAACGCACTTGAGAGAGTCCCTTCAACTGGTGTCGGAAATGGGAGCCAGGATATTAATGG
>CAYTAQ010000083.1:0-17380 GCA_964435695.1 uncultured Desulfobacterales bacterium
AGTAGGGCTCGTTAAAGTCACACATGCGTCTCATTCTCCAGCCCCCAACTTCATCAGTCTCCATATAGTTCACGAATTTATCGAACCATTCCTGGCCTTTTTCAGACTGCTGAAGTTTGTCGACTATAGACTGGGGGTCGTTTTCAGTGAAAAGATCTTCCAGGCCCATTTCGGTAGCAAGACGCCCAAATTGCCACATATCCTTGTCCGTCTCATATATTTTGTTGGAGAAGCCACGTATCATGTCCTGGAATTCAGGGTCCTGGTCCTTAAGACCGAAGCGCTCCCGGGTCATCTGATCAAGCAACAGCCAGGCACTGTTGGCTGCATAGAGAGGAACAAAGTGGATTTCCCACATCCTTTTACAGGCCATCTTTAGATCATGGTGATGATCGGCGAGTTGAAACTCGGTCGCATTTTCCAGATCCACTGCCTTGAACGCATTGTAGGTATCCAGAAGTTCTTTCTTGTGACCGGCCCAAAGCCCATCAAAATCTTCAATCCAGGGACGCAGAGCCTCGCGGAATTTGACGCCGCGTTCGGCAATTTCATCTTTATCTTTCACGATGTAGAAGGCCGCATACAACCCTCCATTCATATACCGCAACGGCCAGCCTTTGCAGGCAGGCAGGCTCAACGTGGCAGCGGCGTACTGTACTCCTCGCGCACAATAATTCATCCAGTGCCACCCGAAAAGGGGTGTCCAGGGGGGAATGCTATAGGCTACATGAAACCACGAGTGCATCTCCGGGAGATCAATCTCCGGTTCGAATTCAAACCCAGGTACAGCATCCCAAATTTTTTTCTTCTCCGATTTATCTGACGCCATCTTGCCCTCCTTTGATTTTTAATATGAAATCGGTTAGACTGGTTACCACGTGCCTCACTTGGAAATTAGCTCGCTTTGCCCGCAATTGGAATGGCAGACAGGATGCAACCATGGCAGAATTAATGTAATATGTCAATCATCATGTCATGTAAGATATTGTTAGTTTTGAGTTTTCGGTATAAGCATGAAAGCTTGATTCGGGTTTTAAAGAGAATCCTGGGGTACATACGACACCTGTTGACAACTGCATTCTATTTGGCTTATTTTTAAACTTTTGGGGAAAATTAGAGATGGAAAATCAACAAGCAGCCGATTATGCTTTTTTGGACAGACCCGAAGTTCTCATGTTTTTATTTCATCCGCGTGCAGAAGCTGTGAACACCGGAGATGAAGTGGCCGGCAAGGAAATGCTTATCCCTGTGCAAGCGGATATCGCCGTGGGGTCCTGTTTTCACGGTATAAACGCATCCGCGCCCACAATCCTTTTTTTTCATGGCAATGGCGAAATTGTCGCGGATTATCATGACCTGGAACAGATTTACAACCAGATGTGAGCAGGTTTATGAATATCGGTTCGAAAAATCTTGTCATTTTTGATATGGACGGCGTCATCATGGACGTATCGGCATCGTACCGCGAGTCCACACGCCGAACCGCCAGGTGCTTTTTTCAGGGCGCCGCTGCGTACGACGATTTGCCGGATCCCCTGTTCTCTTTAAAGGACCTTGCAGCAGTAAAACAAAGCGGCGGGCTCAACAATGACTGGGAGACGACCTATCTTGTCATAAGCCTTTTGATGACGCGGGTCGATATTCCCGGTATGCTTCACGATGAGGATGAATGGCGACTCCGCCAAAAACTTATGGGTCACTGTGACCTTTCAAATTTAATAACATTTTTAAAATCCACTCCCTGCCCTCTCGAGACCTTGCTGCATAAAAATGATCGTATCGAAAGTGATTTCGTAAAAAGACTATCGTCGGGCGATCTGGGGACCGGCAACATTATCAAACAGATTTTTCAGGAGATCTATCTTGGGAAAAAACTGTTTGAAGCAATTTACCGCATACCGGCGAGAACAAATCAGGGCGACGGTCTGATCAATCAAGAAAAGCTCGTGATTGGTTCCCGTTATCTTGAAATTCTGTCCAAACATCATATCCTGGCGATAGCCACCGGAAGACCGAAAGCGGAAGCGGACTATCCCCTGAAGCGCTTCAAACTTCACGACTATTTTCAAATGACCCTTAGCCTGGATGACTGTATTGAAGAAGAAAAAAAACGTGCTGCGCAAAAAGGTGAACGGGTTTCTCTCAGCAAACCGCACCCTTTTATGCTGGACGTCATCGCCCAATCTTTCGCCGGCAGGGTAAAAAAGAATTACTACATCGGCGATATGCCGGACGATATGGCTGCAGCGCGAAGGGCAAAGGCTAAGTTTGTCGCCGTGGGCGTGATGTCTCCCTCCCCTGATATGCAGCGGCTGAAAAGCATGCTCATCCAGGCGGGCGCGGATTATGTTATTGAGAACATTAAGGAACTGGAAGAAGTTCTGTCTTCTGAAGAATGCCCATGAAAAAGCCAGAACCCAAAAAAGAAAAGCCCATGCCATTTAAAAAGGAACTGGAGGAATTGGCACAAAGAAGATCCCGCGCTCTTGAAATGGGAGGAAAGGAAAAGATTGCCAGACAACATGGCAAGGGAAGGCTTACGGCCAGAGAGCGGATTGAACGGCTGATCGATCCCGGTTCCTTTCTGGAAGTCGGGATGTTCAACCATTCAGACGTCGACGGCATGGAAGACAGGACGCCGGCCGACAGCAAGATCGGTGGATATGGAACCATAAATGGGCGGCGGGTCGTCGTGCTTGCCAATGATTTTACCGTTTTGGCAGCCACTTCCAGTCGTGTGGCGGGCCGCAAGGAGGGAGAATTAAAGGTCATGGCCGCCCGCTATGGTTTACCGTTGATTTATTTGGGTGAAGCCGGTGGTGCGAGAATGCCGGATATCATGGGCTCCAGGGGCCTTGCTTCATTCGGCGGCAACGGCATCGATACCTACCTGCAGGTTATGAGCCGGGTTCGTAAAAGCCCCATGATCTCTGCCATCATGGGCGAGTGCTACGGCATGCCCACGTGGATGGCTTGTCTGTCGGATTTCGTGGTGCAGATTAAGGGAAGCGCCATGGGCGTCTCCGGTCCCAGAATTCTGGAGCTTGCTTTAGGCGAAACAGTGACGGATGAAGAACTGGGGGGATGGCAGGTACACAGCAAGACAACCGGAATGGCCGACCGCATTGCAGAAGATGAAGCGGACTGTTTTAAAATCATCAAGCAGTTTTTGAGTTACATGCCGGCCAATAACCAAGAGATGCCGCCCCGCTCGGATGCACCCGCCGATTCCGGCGAGGAGATATCCGGGATCATGGAGATCCTGCCGGAAAAGCGCAACCGGGCGTATGACATGCACCGTATTTTAGATCTCGTCTTTGACAAAGAAAGCCTCTTTCCCATCAAACCGGATTTCGGCAAAAACGTCATCACCGCCCTTGCTAGGATACAAGGCAGGGTGGCGGGCATCATCGCCAGCCAGCCATTGGTGAATGCAGGTGCCATGGACACGGACGGCATCGACAAAGTAATCAGCTTTATCTGCCTTTGTGATTCGTTTAACATCCCATTGATATTTTTTCATGATACCCCGGGATTTCTCGTGGGAAAGGCAGCCGAAAAAAACCGCGTTGCCGCCCGGGTAATGAATTTCATGAATGCACTGGGCCTGGTAACGGTTCCAAAAATATCCGTCATCGTTCGAAAGACATATGGTATGGCATTCTGGAATATGGGCGGGTCGGGATGCGACGTTAATTTTATCGTTGCATGGCCGACGGCGGAAATGAGCTTCGTAAGCCCGGAAATCGCCGCAAACGTCGTATTCGGTGGAAAGATTCCTGGGTCCGAACGGGACAAGGTTCAATGGGAAAAACTGGTTCAACAGATGGTGGATGACGCCTCACCCTATGGTGCGGCCGGAGCACATTACATCCATGACGTCATCGATCCTCGGGAAACAAGGGATTACATCCACCGCGCCCTCGAAGTAAGTCAGGATAACCGTCAAAAAGGTATTGGCGAACATAAGCTGGCCAATTGGCCGACCAAATTTTAATCTGGCATCATCCAAGCAGCTATGATATCTATCTGCTTTATATAGCGTTTGTCAGAGTGAAATGGGGTATACCCATTTTGCGATTTAAAACCCGCGGGGATAAGCCCCCGCACCCCCATAAAAACTCGGCGTCATTCATCCCCGCCCTTACGGGCAGGGTCTTCTGACGCGGTTTTTATAACCTGCCGATATTGGCGGTTTCCAGAATCTTATTGGTATAAAGCAAATTGCGCTGGGTATGATTGAAAATGTCAGCAGTCCAAAAAGATCATCGGAATAAGAACGGAGATGACCAAGCTCAGGCTCTGGCCAAACAAATTTTGATTGCATTCACCGGGGCTTATAAAAAAATCAATTTATATCCGGCAGACCATGCTATCTATAAAACCGCTTTAAGGTCGCTGCAGAGCCTTTTGGATAATTTCTTCGCCGAGTACGGAGATCTTGAGTTTGAAATCGATCGGAACCAGATCCGCCGCAATGGTCAAATCGTTTATAAAGGCGAAATGACCGAAGACAATCCGGCATTTATCATGTTTCGGGATGGAATTTATCGGATTGAATTCAAAACCACAATTACCTTGTGGGAAATTCACGGTTTTTTGGAAATATTACAAAAATACCAGAAGCTAACAGAGGAATCAGAAAATGATGTCGTCACAGCCTTATGGGAAAACAATTTGCCTTCTCTGTTGTACAAAGCCGACGATGTTGGTTTTGATACCGGCGAAGAATTCGAAGTCCCGGATTTATACGATGGCGAAGCGCCCGACGACAGCCAAGCATCCGACAATACCGATGCGGTTTCTGAATCGACTGCAAAAACAAATTTATCACTTAAAGATAAGCGATTATGGGAATTGACCCCCGAGGATTGGGATCATCTGCGCAAAATGATCGCTGCAGAAGAAGAATGGGAGAGCATCGAATATGTGCTTTACATTTTGCTTTATATCCTGCAGCACCAGACACAGCCGGACAATTTTTCCGACGTCATCGATATTTTAAAGCAAGAACTTCAATCTGCCCTGGCCGCTTGCAAGTTTAAAAGCGTTTACGATACCATAGAACTACTGAAAAAAAATCTTGAACACCCTAAATCAAAAAGCCACTGGTCCATCGCTTATCTGGAAAATTTTTTTGCAGCGCTTTCCAGCAATGAATTTTTAAAAATTTTGGATCATGTCTGGGAAAAAATCGATGACCATGATACGCAAGGCACCCTCTATTTAAAGCGATCGTTACTGCTCCTGAAACCCGATGCCCTCCATACGCTAGGCCCCATGCTGGTAAAAAGAAAACCACCGAAAATTCAAAAAATGCTCATGGCGATCATCGCTGCGATGGCGGAAAAACATTTTGAGCCTTTGGAAGTATTGCTGGCATCATCTGAACCCCACCTTCTGGAAATGCTGATACACATCATGGGATATATGAAAAGCAGACCGTCATGGGAAGCCTTGCTCACCCTGCTGCGACATAAATCGGAAGGTGTTCGCAAAAAGGCCTTAAAGGCGATCATCCGGCGCAATGGCGAAATACTGGAAGAAATATTCTGGCTCACTGACGACCCTGATGAAAACGTGCGGCAACTGTTTTTGCAATTTTTAAGTCGCACCCGGAACGAAAAAGCGGAAAAGCTCCTGCTCGGCTATCTTGAGCAACATCGTATCCGTTCCAGCAACAAACACCGTCTGTTCATTGTCTATTCGTCGCTGGGAAAGTGTGGATCCGATCGATCCATAGCCTTCTTGAAAAAAGACTTCTATTTTTGGCAGGGATTGGGTATTTTAAGGTCGAAAAAATCTCCTCGCCGCCAGGCCGCAATCTATGCACTCAGAAAGCTGAAAACGGAACAGGCCGAATTGATATTGAAAAGAATCAATGCGCGGGTGTTCAAAGACACATGATGGAGAGGAAACGAACAGCAGAAAGCCCCATGAATTGACGATGAACGAATTTTCCAAAAAAAAGAGTCTTGCAGGACATGATCTCCTTAAGGCAATTGCCAGGCTCATCCAGATAGCCAAGCTCTATGACGACAATAACAAATTGCTTATCGACGCCGTAGCAGCTTTTAAACGCGCGGTTGAGAATGCACGCCAAGGGGAGCAGCAGGTTTCACTTCAGATTTTTAATGGACGGTTTTTTCTGCAGGAAGACAAACTGCCTTTGCTTCGCAATGATACCAGGCTTTTCAATCAGATGATGCAGTTTCTGGAAAGACGTAAGATTTTTGGATGGCATTTCCATGCCGATCTGAATACTGTTGAAGTAAAAGACATCCTGATGTTTACCCGCCTTCTGGATCGTGCCGCCAAAACGGAAAATCCGTCGAACTGGCTCGTTTCAGAGTTCGTTAAAAACGATATTCACTGGGCGGCTGTTATACAGGAAACCAATCTTACACTTCAGGACGTCTCTCTTGATTCAGAGATGGCGGAATCTGAAGTAATTGAAAGAAAAAAGGAAGCCGCAAAGAAAACCTATCACTTTGCGCTCAATTCCGTCAAGGAGGTGGCCCAAAAACTGCTTTCCAAAAAAGAGGTCGGTATCAGAAAATCTGTTCGCATGGTTCAAAAGATGGTGGATATTATTACGGAAGATACCACGACATTCATGGCGCTCAGTACCATCCGAATATATGACGATTATACATATACCCATTCGCTGAATGTGGCACTCCTTGCAATGTCTTTGGGCAAAAAGATCGGCATGAAGCGTAAAACTCTTGAGCGGTTAGGCTTATGCGGGTTGTTTCACGATTTGGGTAAAATAGAAATCCCCAAGAAAATCCTGAACAAAAAAGGCAAGCTGAACGATTCCGAATATGAAGAAATAAAGAAGCACTCAATTATCAGTGCAATGCTGATCCTGAAACTTAGAACTGAAAAATACCACAAAATCCATCTATTGGTTTCGCCGTTTGAGCACCATATGCGCTATGATCATTCAGGTTATCCATCAATTGACAAAAAGCGTCCCATCAGTCTGTTCGGGCGAATTTTGACAATTGTGGACGTCTACGACGCCATTACATCCCCGCGAATCTATCGACCCGCCTCCATGAGCCCGGATCAGGCTTTGGGTCATATGCTGGCAGATTCCGGGAAGTATTATGATCCTGTGCTGCTTAAAGTGTTTATCAACATGCTCGGCGTGTATCCTGTGGGAACGCTTTTAAAGCTCGATACCGGAGAAATGGGGCTATCCCTTCACTCACGTCACGACGGCGATCAAGCCAGACCGAAGGTACAGCTGCTGATTCCGTGCGGAGATAAAACATATGAAAAAGGAGACGTCATCGACCTTGCCGAACGAAATCCGGGAACGGAAAAATATAAACGAACGGTCGTTAAAAGCATGCACCCGGCAGTATTTGGAATTCAGCCCGCACAGTATATCTTATGATTACGAAACGTCATATGTTCATCAAAGCCATGCCGGCGGCGTACGCACACACGTTTCCCAACTATCTGCGCAAAAGGTGACCCATGAAATCGCGTAAGTTCATATTGCTTCTTTTGATATTGGTTGTTGCAACCGGCTTGATCTATTATTTCGTTTATTATCGTTCGAATCAGAATGGAAACGGCATCCGTTCTTCCGGTCATGTTGAAGTCACGGAAGTGGACATGAGTTTCCGCATCCCCGGCCACATCTCCCGTCTTTTGATTCAGGAGGGGGACGCTGTGGAGCAGGGGCAGGTGCTGGCAGAACTGAAGCAGACGGTTTTAATGGCCAGGCATGACCAGGCAAAGGCCCAACTGGCCGAATTAAACGCCCGGCAGGAATCCCTTGAACTGGCGATAAAAATACAGGAAAGCACAGTTGAAGCACAGATTCGTCAGGCACAGGCCATGGTTTCGGCAGCCGAAGCGCGCTACGAAAGCCTTAAAACCGGATCCAGAACAGGAGAGATCAAAGAAGCGGCAGCAGCCCTGGAAAAGGCACGTGCCGAACTGGACAATCGCAGACAGGATTACCAGCGCATGAAAACGCTTTTTGAGCGTCGCATCATTTCCGCCAGCCAGATGGACGACTCCCGAAGCGCACATGATGCGGCCCTGGCAGTATACAAAGTCGCCGAAGAAAAATTCAAACTCGTCAGTGAGGGACCCCGTCATGAAATGATCAAGGAAGGCCAGGCCAATGTTTTCGGCACGGACGCTGCACTGGAAACCGCCACAATCGGTCGCCAGGAGGCTGAGAAAATGAAACTGGATCTCAAAGCACTGCTGGCTCAAATCGACCAGGCAGCCGCTGCAATGGCCATCGCTCAAGACGACCTCAATGAATCCCGACTCAGGGCACCCTTCAACGGCTTTGTTTCAGTCAAGGATGTCGAAGAAGAAGAATACGTTCAGGCCGGCGCACCTGTTTTCACTCTGATGCGACTGGATCGTCTCTGGGTCAAAACCTATATTCCCGAAACATATCTGGGCAAAGTTCAGATAGGCCGGGAAGCGCAGGTTATTTCGGATACATTTCCCGATAAAGTCTATGTCGGGCACGTGACATATATATCCCAGGAGGCTGAATTCACGCCCAAAAACGTTCAAACGCATGAAGAACGAACCAAGCTTGTCTATCGAATCAAGGTCTCGCTTGACAATCCGAATCAGGAACTCAAAGCCGGTATGCCGGTAGACGTTTTGCTGAGGTAACGGGCATGCCGGTCATCGAGATTGAAAACCTGTCCCGCGAATTTGAGGGAAACCGTGCACTGGACAAACTGAGTTTTTCCGTTGAGCAAGGGGAAATTTTCGGGCTCGTGGGGCCGGACGGTTCAGGCAAAACAACCTGCCTGCGCATCTTGTGCGGTCTTATCGAGCCTTCGAGTGGGCATGTTTCCGTTCTGGGAACGGACGTATCCCGCCACCCGGAATTAATTCGTCGTGAAATAGGATACATGGCCCAACCGGCGGGCCTTTACGACGATCTGACCGTTGCCGAAAACATCGAATTTTATGCTGCGCTGTATGACATCCCGCCACAACGTTACAAAGAGCGCATGCAGCGCCTCTTACATTTCTCCGGTCTGGCTGCCTTTTCGGATCGCTATTTCCGCAACCTCTCAGGGGGAATGAAACAAAAGGCCGGCTTGACGTGTGCACTGATTCATACGCCCCGGGTGCTTTTCCTGGATGAACCCACCAATGGCGTCGATCCGGTGTCGCGCAGAGATTTCTGGAAAATCTTATATGAACTGAAACGGGAGAATGTGACGATTGTCGTCGCTTCGACCTATCTGGACGAAGCGGATCGCTGTCATCGCGTGGCGATGTTTGAAAACGGCAAGGCAAGGCTGATCATGCAACCGATGGCCATGCGAAGCCTGATGAAGGGTTTTCTGTTCAACCTAACCGTTGCCGACAGGATCAAAGCCATCAAAGCGCTGCGCCAAATACCTCAGGTAAAGCAAAGCAGCGTATTTGGAGCAGGGATCCATGTTTTGCTATCAAAACCGCAAGACATGGCAGCCGTACAGAAGAATCTGATGGACCTCGGTATTACTGATTTTGAAACAGATGCCATCGAGCCGACACTGGAAGATGTTTATCTGTCGCTGGTTACTCCTCACAATAGCGAAGCCTGAAAACAATGGAAGCAGTATATCTGGAAAGCGTGGTAAAAAAATTCGGTGATTTCACTGCCGTCGACCATATCTCATTGGCAGTCACGGAAGGTGAAATTTTCGGTTTTCTGGGCCCGAACGGCGCCGGAAAATCCACGACCATCCGCATGCTTTGCGGTTTGCTCATCCCCACATCCGGCACAGCATTTGTGCACGGGTTGGACATCGTTACGCAGTCCGAAGAGATAAAGGCGCGATTGGGATACATGTCCCAGCGCTTTTCCTTATATGAAGATCTTCGGGTCGAGGAAAATATGCGCTTTTTCGGTGGAATCTATGGCTTGGGAAACAGCGAATGCCGTCAACGCATCAATGAAGTTCTGGAAGAAATCGGCCTGAGCGACCGGCGGCAGCACATGACAAGGGATCTGCCGGGAGGCATCAAACAACGCCTGGCGCTCGGCTGCGCGCTCCTTCACAAACCGTCTATCATTTTTCTGGACGAGCCGACTTCCGGCGTCGACCCGGCTACCCGCCGTAACTTCTGGGACCTGATTTATGATCTGGCAGACAACAAAGTCACCGTATTCGTTACGACGCATTATATGGAAGAGGCTGAGTATTGCAACCGAATCGGCCTAATCAACCACGGCAAGCTCATTGCCGCCGGGACACCACAACAATTGAAAAAAAACCATATCGACGGTGAGGTATACGAAGTGGAAACACCCGACGTCCTGGCTGCCGTTGAAACCATGGCCGATATCGACGGCGTGTTGGATGCAGCCGTTTTCGGCCGCACCATGCATGTCCGTCTTAAAAAAGCCGCGGATGCGGAAAACACCCTCCGGAGACATCTGGCTTCATCCGGGCTGCAGGCAACCCGTATTCGCACCATCAAACCGACGCTGGAAGATGTCTTCGTGGCGCTGGTTTCCCAGAGAACGGAACGAAAACCATGAATCTCCGTCGGGTCAAAGCTTTGACAAAAAAGGAATTCCTGCAGATGCTGCGTGATACGCGGAGCCTTATGGGAGCCCTATTCATTCCGCTTCTGATGATTTTTCTTTTCGGCTATGCCCTCAGTCTGGATGTCGACCGCATTCCGACCCTGATTTTCGATCAGGATCAATCCGCCTTTTCCCGCGATCTGATCCATCAGCTGGGCGATTCACGCTATTTTCAGATCATTCGATATATCGACCGGGAAAAGGAAATCGACCGCGCCCTGAACCGGGATGAAGCGCTTATGGCGCTGGTCATTCCCGAAGGCTTCGCTCAACAGGTAAAGCAAGGCAGAAAAGCACCTGTACAGGCTGTGTTCAACGGATCGGATGCCAATACAACCACCATTGCCGTCGGCTACCTTAAGGCGGTCGCAACACGATTTGATCTTAATATCCAGCAAAAACGCATTCAACGAGCGGGTCTGAAAATGGCGGATATGCCGGTTGAACTCAGAATACGCGTCTGGTTCAATCCGGAATTGAAAAGTCGCCATTTTATCATTCCGGGCCTGACGGCTGTCATTATGATGTCCATATGCTCGTTGTTGACCACCCTGACGGTTTCAAAGGAACGGGAGACCAAAACACTGGAGCAACTGATCTCCACGCCGATTACCAGCGGTGAACTCATGCTCGGCAAATTGCTGCCCTATATGGCTGTCGGCATTGTGGATATGATCCTTGTGGTGGGCTTCGGCGTTTTTGTTTTCGGCGTTCCCTTTAGAGGAAGCGCCATGGAGCTGTTTATCGTAGCGGTCATCTTCCTGGTCGGAACGCTGTCGTGGGGCTTGTTTCTCTCCGTGGTTTCGAAAAATCAATTGCAAGCCAGCCAAATGGCAATGGTAACCGTCTTCCTGCCGTCTTTTCTCCTGTCGGGTTTCATTTATCCTATTGAAAACATGCCCCTTGCCCTTCAGGCCGTTACCTATCTCGTACCGGCACGCTATTTTGTGTCGATTCTCAAAGGAATGTTTTTAAAAGGCGTGGGTTTTATTTATCTCTGGCCCGAAATTCTGGCCCTCATCATTTACGCTGTTTTGGTGCTGAACCTGGCTCGCATAAAATTTACCAAGAGGCTCTTCTGATGCGACTTCTGATATTAAGAATACGGGTACTATTGGCAAAAGAACTGCTCCAGGCGGTGCGGGATCCCCGTTTGCGTTTCTTAATCATTATACCGCCCATTTTTCAGCTACTGGCGTTTGGCTATGCAGCCAACCTCGACCTGAAGCATATCCCCACCGCCTTGTACGATGAAGACAAATCATCAGCTTCCAGAGAACTGGCCTTCTCCTTTTCTTCATCCGGATATTTTAACTTTGTATCGGAACTGAATGATTCGAAATCAATAGATGAGTTGATTGATCGGGGGACGGTTGATGCGATCTTGCATTTCGGACCGGATTTTTCAGCCAGAGTCGGCAGCGGTCGAACCGCCCTTTTGCAGGTGCTGGTGGCAGGGACCAATTCAAATACAGCTTCCCTGGTGCAAAGCTATTCACAACAAATCGTTGAACGTTTCAACCGGTCCCGGCTCGATACCATGCTGCATCGCAATCCGAAACTCCAAAGCATTATCCCGGAGGGATCCTCCGGAATCGTCCAACCGCAGATTCGGGTGTGGTTCAATGAAACCCTGCGTTCGGTTAACTTCTACGTGCCCGGCATCATCGCCCTGGTGATTATGGTCAGCACCTTGAATCTCACGGCAATGGCGGTTGTACGTGAAAAGGAAGTCGGCACCATGGAGCAGATCATGGTCACCCCCATTCGTCCGGTGGAATTCATCCTGGGAAAAACCATCCCCTTTGCATTGATCGGTATTTTCCAGGTTGCACTGGTGACCACCATCGGTATGTTCTGGTTCGGTGTTCCCATGCGGGGCAGCCTGGAACTGCTCTTCTTGTCCCTCCTCCTTTACCTGCTTTCCTGTCTTTCGCTCGGCCTCCTGATCTCAACGGTCAGTCGAACACAACAGCAGGCACTGATTACGACATTCTTTTTTCTGTTTCCGATGATCCTTCTTTCCGGTTTTATCTTTCCAATTCAAAACATGCCGCCGATCATCCAGTGGATCACCTATCTCAATCCCTTACGCTATTTTTTGGTTATCATTCGTGGAATTTTTTTGAAAGGTGTCGGCCTCACCGTCCTTTGGCCGCAGATGGCGGCACTTTTGGGGATAGGCCTGGCATTGATGGTCCTGGCCGTCAAGCGGGTCGGCAAGACGCTTGACTGAAACCGGGCTTTGGAAGGTTTCAGGTGTCGGGTGTCAGGCGTGTGTTGTTCTGCTGAAACCTGAACACTGAAACCTTTTTCGCCTCAACGATCATTCCCTAAACCCCGCGGAATTGAGGAAGTCAATAACATCCACCGGGTGCCGGGCCAGGTATCGGCAGCCATTTTCCAGCAGTTCGCTTGCCGGGCGAAATCCCCACCCGGCCCCCACGGGAAACATGTTTGCGGCGATCGCGGTCTTCATGTCCGTTGCCGTATCCCCCAGGTATAAAATCCGGTTCGGATTTTCTTTCATACAATCCGCAATGGCAAGCGCACCCGCAGGATCAGGTTTTTTGGGAAATCGGCTGCTGAGGCCGATAACCTTTATGAACAGCCATGCCGGCAAGAACCGTTGCACACACTTTTCCGTAAAAACATGAGGTTTGTTCGACAATACCGCCATTTTCATTCCAGCCCCATTAAGCGCGTCCAGCATCTGCGGTACCCCCTCATAGGGCTTTGTCTTATGATCCCAGTTAGCACCGTAATCCTTCAAATATGCCGCCAAGCATGTGCTAATCGCTTTTTCGCTGCGTTCGGTTTCAGGCAAGGCACGCCTGATAAGTGCTTCGGCACCGTCGCCGACAAAAGTCTTATATGCCGAGAGCTCGTGTCCAGGAAGTCCCCGTTGCCGCAAAACACGGTTTACCGAATCGGCAATATCCTGCAGGGTATCCAGCAATGTGCCGTCCAGATCGAATATAACGGCAGTTATCTCCGGCATTTTTTGTATCTCGCTGTTGATGATCCGATGGAATAAAGTCTTTTTATTCCGGTTCGATGTGGTTGTAAACTTTATAAAATTCTGAAGAGGATTTGACGGACAGATAATATGTGGACAGCGCAAACAATACCGCGCTAAGAATGAGTGATGTCGCAACACTCGCCACCACCGCTACCACAGCGCAATAAATGCAGGCCATGATGCTGCACATGATGCACAGCCATCTGGCCCAGTTCTTCATGGTTCCCGCTAACACCAGAACACCTGCGCCCGCCGCAAGCTCTCGGGTTGAAATTTCGATCTTAACAAAATATTGCATGGCCGAAAAAAACCAGACCCAGCTTATCAGAAGCAAAACAAGTCCTTTTTGGACACTCTGCGGATACGTTCTGAAATCATTTATAATTCTGAACATAAATACGCCTCACTGCTGGATGGGTTCTGGAAATGTGCCTTTATATTATTTCAACGACAATCTCTGACCCGGCTGAATCGGAGATCCTTTGCGAAGATTGTTCAACCTTGTCAACTGCTCCACGGTCAGCCCATGCTGTTTGCTGATACTGTAAAGTGTTTCTCCCTGCTGAACGATATGATATTGCCCGGCAGACTTACCGGGGATGTCTGTTTTGCTATCCTGCCGCGTAGATCTTGCAGGGATTTTTTTTTGTATCTCATTGATTTTATTTGACATGTCAGTGAGTTTTTGCGCGATGGATGTCTCCAGGCGCTCCAACCTCACCATGAGCGGTTTTGTGCCGTTTTTGTCCTCTTCCAGCACTTCCAGACGGCTGCCGATTTGATCGAGTAATTCGAGACGCTTTTCCAACAGGACGATCCTCTTTTCCAGTGCGTCGCGTTGCCGGGTGTCGCTATCCCCTCCTGAAACAACCACGATAATCAGTATCACCAGAATAACGGCACCCGCAGCATACCAGACCACCGGCTTTCCAAACAGCGAAGACCAATTGAATCCCAAAACGCCTTTTTGACTTTTCAAGGGTGAATACGCTTCCTCAAAAGATTCCTCCTCATTTTCGGAGCTTCCGTTATCGTTCGTATCTTTCCATTTCATCCCCACCACCTCCAAAAATTAAAAAAAAAGCTGAAACCCAACACGTATCTTTAATTTAAAATGAAATTAACTTCAAGCCAAATTAAGCAATATGTGTTTCCGCAAACCAATCAAAAGCGCGCCAAAAGACATGGCGCATCGAATCGGTTTCAATAAGTATTTCATGTCTTGCGCTCGGGATGGTAATGATCTGAGCACGCGGTAGTCTTTTGCAGATCGCTTTTTGCGCCTGAAGCGAAACCACCTGGTCTGCTCCGGCGGATGCAATGAGTATGGGAGTGGTTATCCCCTCTGCGTATCCCTTGCCTGATAGTATATCAATGGAATGAAAGGTCGCGTAGAGCCAGCCGAAGGTTACCCCGCCAACGGCAAGGGCTGGATTGTCCTTTAGCAATTTTTTCGTTCGCCGGAATCTATCCGGGTCATGGGTCAGTCGATTATGGCTGAAGCGCTTTTCCGAAGAACCGAAATCCCCGGTTCTTTTTGTGGCATATCGATCCTTAAAACCCGTTTTGGCCGCGATATTCACAATGGCCTTTAATGGTTTCTTTAACCAACGGAAACCGGCGATATCGATCAACGGCGACGTCAGCACGGCTTTCCCGATAATGCCGGGGTAATCGTGAAAAAATCTCAGCGCGATATGCCCCCCCATGGAATGAGCGAGCACCATGATGTTGGATCCCTCCACAGGATATACAAATTCATCAACAAATTGCTTTAAATCCTTAAGATAATCATCATATTTCTCAACATAGCCTTTGAGCCGGTCCGGCAACATGCGATCGGACAGTCCCTGACCGCGCCAATCAAACATGTAGACACTGAACCCTCTCCGGTTGAGTTCACGGATGGTCTCGAAATATTTCTCCATAAATTCGGATCGCCCGGACAAGAGGAGTATTTTTCCGCGACACGGTTCTTTATCGCCCTGCCATATGCCATAGCGAATTTTTAATTGATCGTACGTTGTAAATGTTTTCCAAGAAAAAGCTGTCTTCATGTTCAATTCCGGCGCAAGTCTGGTTGACCGTCAGGCATTTTTGGATTATGTACGCTATGATCATCTCTTTATCAACGACAAACAGGAGTTGCGGGGGATAATGTCACTTCATACACATGAGTTTGTTGAAAACTATTCAGGATTTGTGGGGTTTGGCTTCAACCGGGAAACCGATGAACACACCATCATGTATTATCTTCAAAAATTTTCAGACGATACATTCATGAAAACGACCATTAAACGGCTGAGCGATGATGAATTATCTCAATTATTTGAAATGATGACTAAATTATTGAAATCCCATTTGTCGGAGCCTGAATACCACCACTTGTTTCTCAAGGATTAGCGAAGTTCCGGCTCAAACCGACGAGTTGAAAACAACGCAACCTACATCTTATACTTGCCGAAATCTTCAGGAGAAAGTTTTTCAAGATATTCCGCCCATTTTTTCCCTTCTTCACTCTCATCAAAAACCTCGGAAGGCCCCTCTCCCTTTTTCGACTGCTGAACGACCTTATCATCGACGTAAATGGGCGCCCCGAACCGCAGTGCAATGGCGATGGCGTCACTGGGGCGTGCATCCATATCAAACGATCTTTTTCCATTCTCAAAATATATCCGTGCGTAAAATGTGTTGTCTTTAAGGTCGCATACTTCAATACGGGTGACATGGGTATCCACCATCTCCGCAAAATTTTTAAAGAGATCATGCGTCATGGGTCGGTCAAATTCAATCTGCTGCAATGCAGAGGCAATGGAGGTCGCTTCAAGCAACCCGATCCAAATGGGAATTGCCTGATCATCCTCCTCAGACTTCAGTATGATTATCGGCGTATTGGATGCGGGGTCCATGGTTAAGCCCGCTATGGTCACTTTATGCAGCATAACTCTCATCTCCTTTTAATGGGACGTGCCCTGAATGCGTCTGCACCATCCGTCCCCAGAGGGAATGGGGCATTGCCTTTTCTATCAGCACATCGACGCTGTCACCCATCGCAACAGGGTTGCTATCCGCAGGAATTGCATTCTGAATGAAATTGACTATTTTATTGCAGGATGTTCTGCCTGTCCATGATGCACTTTCATCATAACCGGTTGTTTCATTCTGCCGCTTGCTGAATCCCTCAACAAGGACGGATTCGATGCGGCCCTTCATCCGGTCATGAATCTTTAAGGTAATATGAGATTGAATATCGAACAACTTCTGGAGCCGTTTGTTTTTTTAATCTTCTGTCACCTTATCGCAAAACCGCCGGGCAGGTGCAGAGGGACGGTCAGAATACTTGAATGCAAACAAACTGTCAAACTCGACCCGCTCAATCAGAGTGAGTGTTTTCCTGAAATCTTCCTCCGTCTCACCGGGAAACCCCACGATAATATCGGATGTAATGGCGATGTCGGGGCATCTTTCGCGTAATTTATCTACTTTCCCCAAATAGACATCCCGGCTGTATTTCCTGTTCATCCGCTTTAGAATGACATCTGAGCCCGATTGGACAGGCAAATGGATGTGCCGGCAAAGTTTTTCAATCCGTCCGAATGCGTTGATGAGCCGCTCGGAAAGATCTTTGGGGTGTGATGTTGTAAAACGAATGCGTTGCAATCCTTCAATCTCATTGATTTGCATAAGAAGATCCGGAAAAGAACAGTGTCTCTCTTTTGTGCCGTAGCTATTAACATTTTGGCCGAGAAGCGTGACTTCTCTGACGCCTTCTT
>CAYTAQ010000084.1:0-15432 GCA_964435695.1 uncultured Desulfobacterales bacterium
ATTGAAATCAATATTCCTCCCTATATGACATAGGAAATCAAACGCAAGATGCCGGGATAGTTCAGATTGTGCGCAAGTTTCAGATTTGTCTTAACAATATCACACAGGAAGCTGGTATTGCAATATATAATGGCGGTCACATAAAAACCCGTCCAAGGGAAACTTTTAAGACCTGTGATAGCAATCATAAAGGTGATAGTATCACCCACCACAAAAAGTACCGATATGTCTGACCTTCCACGCTTGGCCCTAATTGAAGACGCCGGCTGCCATAACTCGCTTATAGATTTGATATTTGAACTCTGGGCAGAATAGCCTCAACATCCATGCGATGACAAAGCTCCGTGCCGGGCGTTTGCGCGGTTGCCGTTCCCGCAGCGCAGGCGAGTCGAACGCAGTCTGCCAGGTCTTTGCCCTGGGAATGCGCCAGTACAAATCCCCCCACCACCGAATCCCCGGCGCCTACGGTGCTGTCTGCCTCCACCGGAGGCGCAATCGCCATTATTTTCTGTTTAACCGAAGATAGAAGCAGTCCCTTTCTTCCTCTTGAAACAAGAACATATGGAACCCCTTTTTGGTGAATTTTCTCACAAAAGCCTATAATTTCCGATTCGGTTTGCAATTCCCTTTCAGCCAACCGTGAAAGCTCATATGTGTTTGGTTTAATACATGTTGGTTGATGTTCTATTGATTCGCGCAGTGATTTTCCATCTGTATCCAGAACGATGAAAGCATTCTTCTTTTTCCCGGCAAGGATAAGCTGACCATACAAATTGGGCGTAACGCCGCGGGGGAGGCTCCCGCTCAGGGTCAAATAATCCATATTCTGAATCTGATTAATTTTCTGATAAAACAGGCCGATTTCTGTTGCATTCACTTCCGGTCCGCTGGCACTGATAACGTACTGCCGGCCCTCCGCCTGTTCACGAAGAATAATATTGGTCCGTGTTTCGCCCGAAATCCGGGTAAAATCGGCTATTACACCCGCATTGATAAGCAATCCTTCCAGTTTTAAGCCGTCATAACCGCCAACCAGCCCAAGGGCAACACTCTGCCCGCCTAATTCCCGAATCACCCTGGATACATCAATGCCTTTTCCGGCAGCATAAGGCGTTTCGGATAGTATGCGGGTGGTGTCTTCCGTAAGCAACTGTTCAACGACAACAAAACGGTCCAACGCAGGATTTAATGTGACGGTATAAATCATCTTTGATGCCTTCCATAATTTCCGGGCCGCGAGTTCATTTGGTTCCTCACGATCGTTACGAAGCATTAACAGCAGGGCTAAAGTCCTGAACTACATTATTCTAACCTGATGATTATTAACGGTTTATCATTTTATAGGCCCATCACTTGCTTCTGTAGTGCAGGGTTTTAACCCTGCCAAAACAGGTTGCCGGACAGCCTCCCAGGGGGGATTTCCATACATCATCATTGGATATTGCTTATTCGTTATTCGACATTCTTTTTTTATTCGCGCCGGATCGGTAGAAGCTATCCGGGTCTTCCACCAGAGGTGGAAAGCTTATGCCGAAACTGAAACGTCATGCCTTTCCCTGCCGGGCGACTGCCTCCGTGGCCCGTTTGATCTCATCAGGATCTCCCAGATAATAATGCTTAACAGGTTTCAAGCTTTCATCCAGCTCGTAGATCAGGGGAATTCCCGTGGGAATATTTAGATCCGCAATATCAATATCGGATATATTGTCGAGGTATTTGACAAGAGCTCGAATGCTGTTTCCATGCGCTGATATAATGACCCGTTTACCTGCGCGAATCAGGGGCGCTATGACCTCATGCCAGTACGGCAGAAACCGCTTCACCGTATCTTTCAGGCATTCCGTTAACGGAACATCCTTGTTGTCCAGATCCTTGTACCTGGGGTCATTACCGGGGAACCTTTCATCTGTCTTCTCCAGCGCCGGCGGCCGGATATCATAACTTCTTCTCCACTTCAGAACCTGCTCCTCACCATATTTTGCAGCCGTTTCAGCCTTGTTCAGACCCTGCAGAGCGCCATAATAGCGTTCATTCAATCTCCAGGAGATGTTGACCGGTATCCACATGAAATTCATCTCATCCTGAACGATCCATAACGTCCGGATCGCCCGTTTGAGTACTGAGCTAAAGGCCACATCAAAAGAAAATCCATTCTGTTTCAAGATATTCCCGGCCTGCTTTGCTTCCTGGATGCCTTTCTCTGACAGGTCTACATCCGCCCAGCCCGTAAAACGGTTCTCCTTATTCCAAATGCTCTCACCGTGCCTGAGGAGTACCAGCCTTGTCATTACGGTACCTCCATTATGCAATATAGTCGGTCCCACGCACCATTCTCTTTACAAAATAAAAACTGAATAACAACACTACCTAATCTTTCAGTATCTTTTTAATACGCTTGGAATAGAATTTATCGATGTATTGCTTGACCATCCGGCGAGCGGAGAATGCAGCCGCATTGCTTTTGATGGATTCCTTCATCAGCCGGACCCATTCATGGGAAATGCCGCTTTCGGACATTTGGTAATAAAGCGGTATGATTTCTTCTTCAAGGATTCTGTATATTTCCCCGGCATCGATGCCATCGGGGTTGCCTGAAGTTTCTTGGTGCTCTATCGCCCAACCATTCTTGCCGTTAAAACCTTCCTCCCACCAGCCATCCAGCACGCTTAAATGCGGCACACCGTTTAAAGCAGCCTTCATGCCGCTCGTTCCGCAGGCCTCGAAGGGAGGCAGCGGATTGTTCAGCCATATATCCACCCCGTGCACCAGGTACTGGGCCAATTGCTCTCCATAATCCTCCACAAAGGCGATCCTGCCCCCAAGTTGCGGATCACGGGCCAGATTGACAAGGTTCTGAAGCAACCTTTTTCCGGGGTCATCGGCGGGATGGGCTTTGCCGGCAAAGATGATCTGGATGGGACGCCAGCGGTCCTTGAAATGTTTTTTAAGACGCTCCAGATCCTGGAAAATCAACAAGGCTCTTTTGTAAGTGGCAAAGCGGCGGGCAAATCCGAGCGTCAGAACCGAGGGGTCCAGAAAAGCGCCCCCGGTAAGCATGATGGAGGCGTTGGCATCCCCATTGGCCCAGCGTTGACGCGTGCGCTCCCGGATGGCATCGATCAGTTTTACCTTGAGCCAGTGATGCGTCTGCCACATCTCGATATCGGGGACATTGTCGAGCAGCTCCCAACGCGCCGGCTCGTCATGCGCATCCAGCCAATCGTCCCCAAGGTGTTTGTCCAGCAGAAGCTTGATTTTCGGTTCGACCCAGGTAGGTACGTGGACGCCGTTGGTGACGTAATCGATGGGAATCTGATCTTCCGGAACGCCGGGCCACAGGCTTCGCCACATCTTCCGCGAAACCTCACCGTGCCGTTTGCTTACAGCGTTCCGACAGCCGGATAATCTCAGCGCAAAAGCGGTCATGTTGAATCCTTCAGCCGGCTTTTCCGGATGGATTCCTAATTGGAAAAACGCGTCGCGATCAAGACCCAGCTCAGGCCAGTAGGAATGAAAATACTTTTCGATCAACTGAAAGGGAAAAACATCGTGCCCGGCTGGAACGGGCGTGTGCGTTGTAAAAATGCTTGAATCGATGGTCTTTTCACAAGCCGAGGCAAAGTCGTTGCCCGCCAGCACATGTGCCCTGATACGTTCCAAGAGAGCAAACGCCGCATGACCTTCGTTCAAGTGTAAGAGGTAATGATCGATGCCTAAGGTCTTGAGCATCTCGGCGCCGCCGAGCCCCAACACGATTTCCTGACGCAGACGTTGCTCAAGATCGCCGATGTAGAGCCGGGCGGTGATGCTTCTGTTCCAGGGATCGTTGTTTTCGACATCCGTGTCCATCAAATAAAGGGAAACACGCCCAACGGCGACCTTCCACACCGCGACATAGATGGGGGGATCGGTCAGCGGCACCTTAACGACAATTTGTCGTCCATCCTTGTCCATCACTTTGGAAATAGGGGCGGCCTCGCGGTTGATGGACTCGACGAAATTCTCCTGCCACCCGTCTTCGCGGAGCTGCTGCCGGAGATAGCCCCCCGGATACATGAACCCCACAGCTACCAGCGGGATGCATAAGTCGCTGCATTCTTTTATATAATCTCCCGCCAAAAACCCCAATCCGCCGGCATAAAAGGGTAAGGAGCGGTGAAGGCCGTATTCGGCGGAAAAATAGGCCACGGCAAAGGTGTGGTCCCGCGAAACATGCTCCAGCAAATGGCCCTCTTTTTGTTGCATGTAGTTATGGAACACATCCATCACATCATCGTACCTGCGAACGTAGTCCGTATCGGCGCCGGCCTTTTCCAGAAGCTCGCGGGGAAACTCCCTGAGCATCTTGTCGGGATTGTGGCCGCTTTCCTTCCACGCCTGCCGATCGAGTGTTTTGAAGAGCATGCGCGCGGCCGGATTCCAGCTCCACCAGAGATTCTCCGCCAGCGTTTCCAGCCCTGCGAGACGTTCCGGCAAATGGGAAAACAGAGGGGTTGCGGTATTTATCTTTTCCATATTTTATTACTCCCAGGTAGAAAATGTGTCGACGCTTGAATCGAGATAATATGTGAAATTAAAACGGATTAACCAGCACCTTTTCAACATGAACGGGGCCTGGAATCTGCTTCTGCTGCAGCATGATTTCTTCGGTCATCTTCCAGGCATCCACGTCGATGGCACCGATCCTGGTGTCTTTGAATGGCTTGATCAGACTCCGGGTGATGACAAACTGCTGTTCCATGATATCGTTCGGCGTGTCCCTGTCGAATTGTTTGAGCGTTTCCAGCGCGGCGTCCTGATTGTCGGGATCGAGCGCTTTTTCCCAGGCCGCGAGCAGCGCGCTGGTAAATCGTTGCACGACATCCGGACGCTCTTTCATCATCTTTTCCGATGTCACCACAGAGTTGGCGACAAATTGGACACCGAATGCCGCCGGATTGAAAAATGCCACCTTTTCACCGGCCGCATTGAGCTTTTTCTCTAAAATCGGCGCCTGCGAATTCCGGTACACCGGCCAGACATCGACTTTTTTCTGATAGAAAGGGGTGTAGTCGTACCTGACACTGAATATTTGAATATCTTTCTCGGTAATGCCGCCCTTTGCCATCAATGTCCGCATGATGGTCTCATCATTGCCGCCGAAGGTAATGCCCACGACTTTTCCCTTGAGGTCTTCGACCCGGTTGATGGCCATATGGTCCGCCCGGTAAATCCATTGCAGCGGATTGATCTGAAACAGCTGAGCGATCACCACCACCGGCGACCCCTTGGACATGGCCCGTATCACCTGGTCGGCGGATGCGACGCCGAACTGCGCATACCCCAGTTCCAGCTCGCGAATGGCGTCCCGTTCAGGTCCCCCTTCCTTGACTTCGACAGCCAACCCGGCTTCTTTGAAATAACCCAGTGCATCGGCATAGATGTCACCGATCACGCTGGCATTGAAGAGCCACTTCAGTCGATATGCCGCGGGTTCTAAATTATCGGCCGCAGACAAGGAGGGTTGCGAGCCCATGATGAAAACAAACAGCAAAGATACGGCCCAAAGAATCCATCTGGTGTTTGGCTTTCTATTCATCTTCACACCTCGCTAAAAGCTTGCCCAGCCCCTTTTAACCAGCATGCCGGTCATTTCCAGAACGCCCTGGTAAACTGAAAGTGTTATGCCGATTAAAAAGAGCGCAATTAAAATTTTTGACAAATCGCTCTGATAAAGCGCAATACGAATACTATACCCTATTCCGGCGTTCGCTGCAATGAATTCAGCCACAATCGTCCCGGCCATGGCAAGCGTTGCACTGCCGGAGATAACCGTTGTCAGCTTGCTCAAATTTTCAAAGGCCCGGATCTTGACTTCCAACTGCCACCGCATCCGACCGGTCATCCGATAAAAATGTTCGATATCGTCGACCGGTTCCGACATGATGCCGAGAACCGAGAGCAGGATGGGAAAGTAGCAAATCATGGCGGCAATCAACAATCTCGACATAAAGCCGTCGCCGAAGAGTATGAATATGATGGGCGCAATGGCGACAATGGGATAGGCCTGCACGTTGTACGCCGCCACTTTGATAAATGAACCGAACCATGTGGTTTGCCGTCCTGATATGCCCACCAGCATGGCCAGGAAAATCGAAACGACCTGGCCGATGACGGCCACCGACAGCGTATCCGTGACATCCGATAAATATCTGGAGAAAACGCTGGTGAGCGTCTGCGCCATTTCAGCAGGGCTGGGTATCACGTAATCCGAGAGATTGAGCATGTATTTTACAATGAACAGAAGCGCCAGCCCCAAAAAATAAATAATGAGAAACTGATAAATTCGCCTATGAAGCATTCATGATCTCCAGCATGGTATGTTCCAGATCCCCTTTTGTCAGTATCTGCCCTGTTCTGAGGTCCTGTCCTGTAACGGTAAGGGCCTGAGGCGTTTTTGACGAGGTTCGGAATACGATAATCTCCTTGCAGAACTTGGACACCTCCACCACATTGTGAGAAATATACAGGAAATAGGCTTCCGGAAACATATCCTTTATTTTAAAAATAATTTGCTCCCGCGTCCGTTCATCCACATTGGCTAGACTCTCATCCATAATCAGTAATTGAAAGTCCTGCAGTAGATAGCGGATCAGGTTCACACGGTTCTGCTGCCCCAGGGAGAGCTGCGCAAACCGGAGTCCCATGAATTCCGTCATGCCGAAGGCATGAATCAGCTCATCTTTTCTGTCTGCAAATACGGGCGGTGTGATTTTATCAAGATGCTGGCCCACGCTCGACCAGCCCGGGAGTCGCTCCATATTGTACGAATACAGCAGCGTTTGCATGTTGTCGGCGGTTATCCCGCCTGAAAAGTCTTTGATCTCACCCACGACGATTTTTGCAAGTGAGGTTTTCCCGACCCCCGAAGGCCCGAACAAAGCGTTGAATCCCGGCTCGCCGATACGGAAAGACAGGTTGTTGAAAACATCGTTTACCGAATTCGGATAACGAAATGTGATGTTGCTGCACGCCAGATACATATTCTTCTCTTCTATTGCTTTTTGGAACCTTTTGTGACGTTTTGCGTTACTGAGCTATTTCATACCAAGAATAGAATTCAGAATACAGGAGAAAGAATACAGAATATAAAAACCACCGCCTCATGCCGGAGTTGCTTCACCCTAACCTTTTCTTTCCATGTCCGAGCTCAAGTCATGATTTAAAGTTGTCACTTTTGATGACTTTTCCATCGCTGCATAAGAATACATCCAGAACACGAAAAAGCGAATATCGAATGTCCAACAAGGAATGTCGAATGATGAAGGAAGGAATTCTATCGATTTACAGATAGAGCGCGAGCGATTCCTCACTTCGACATTGGATATTCGATATTGGATATTCTGCTGTTCTCTCTATTCACCCCTCTTTTGCTCCCTACTGTCTGCTCTTCACCTTCTGACTCCTGTATTCTGTCTCCTGTCTTCTAATTATTTTGTTGTTTCCCGATCATCAACCACTCAATAGCATCCCCCAGTAAAGGTGCGCTGCACATACTGACGATGTTCGAGTTCTTGTCCCGGACGGTAACGATCAATTCCGTGATCTCGGAAAGTTTGTTTTCCAAATTTTCAGGGGCCCCCCTGTGGCGGAACCCTTTGTGTCTGAAAAAAGCATCATAAGGGTTCATGCTTAATCCGCCCCTCAAATACTTGACGATGAATACAACCTGCTCTCTGATGTCCGCCATCGTCATCGGTGTTTTCTGCGTCTTTTCAGATAGACGCAAACCGATGGATATCCGGATGGCGTCTTTGGACCAGTCATAATCCACGGATACTGACACGGTTTTATTCAACAGGTCTTTTTCATTTGCGGTAAGCGCTTCCTGATTCCGTATCAGGTGATCCTCGATATTCTTAAATCCCCAGTCCAGCATGGATACGGGCGACTTAATGAGGAATTGCACCGCAGCGTTCGGCTCGGCCACCGCGCCTTGAACCGGAAAAAGAAAAAATGCCGTGAGGAAAATGATTGCGTAGCCAGCGCAATAAATCCGAAATCCGAATATCGAAATTCGAAACAAATTCAAAAAACGACTGATCCTAAGCACTGTTTTTCCCATCAAAAAATCCCATAGCTTGCTAACTTCGTCGTCAGCCTGGTTCAGTATATCACCAATCATTGTTTACCATATGCAAGGTCTCACATGGGGTCAAGCGATAATTTTTCTGCAAAACCCCAACCGAATCATCAAATAACACCTTGGATTTTACACGCTTCGGAACTTTTCATGAACAAAAACGTATTGAAACCGGTTTGGAATATTTGCATCATATTTCATGCTGGATTCAGGAACCAAAAGTGAGCCGTTAGGAGGAAATAACTTGACGCGGCAAACGCCTCCCTGTAAGTGAATCAGACCTGAGACCTGATGAATTCGACATCCGAAAATCGGCGTTTGAACGAATAAATGACTCAAAAACAGCCAATGGACAACAGCACCCGAATATCTGCAGACAGACCCTTGAACATTTGCCTGATAAGCTATCGGAGCAATCCGCACAGCGGCGGCCAGGGGGTCTATCTAAAAAATCTTTCCAGGGCTCTCAAGCGCCTTGGACATCAGGTGGAAGTCGTTGCAGGCCCCCCCGACCCGCATCTCGATGAAAACATCCCGGTCCATCGTCCTGCATGCCTCGATCTCTATCATCCCGACCACCTTTTCCGGGTTCCTACATTGAAGGAACTTTCCAACCCCATCAACCTGGTGGAATGGATCGGTGTTTCCACCATGGGGTTTCCGGAGCCTTTTACCTTCGGAATCAGAGCCTACCTTTTTTTACGGAACCGTTTGGATCGTTATGACATTGTGCATGACAACCAGAGCCTTTCATACGGCATTTGGGCCATCAACCGAAAGATTCCAACGCTTGCCACCATTCATCACCCCATCACCGTCGACCGCGACCTGGCCGTCCGCAGTGTTAAGCCTTACTGGAAAAAAATCAAATATTTACGGTGGTTTTCGTTCATCAGAATGCAAAAGATCGTTTCCCGGACATTTTCCCATATCCTTACGGTTTCCGAAGCCGCCAAAAAAGACATTGGAAGGGAGTTCAAGATACCGGCAGAAAATTTCCGTGTCGTTCCCAACGGCATCGACACGGATCTTTTTTATCCGATCCCTGAAATTGAAAGGGAGAAAAACCGCTTAATCGTTACCAACAGTGCAGACATACCCCTCAAAGGGCTTTTCTATCTGCTTCATGCCCTGGCAGCATTGAGCAAAAAGCGGATGATCAATCTGATTGTCATCGGTTCGCTCAAGAAAAACGGCGGCATTGAAAAACTCATCAGAAAACTCGGCATCGGTGACCGCATTACGTTTACGAAACATATCAGCCACGCCGAATTCGTTCGACAGTACGCACGCGCCGCCATTGCCGTCATACCGTCCATATATGAAGGATTCGGAATTCCGGCGGGAGAGGCAATGGCCTGCGGCATACCCGTCATCAGCACGACCGGCGGCGCCTTGCCCGAAATCGTAGGCGATGCCGGCATTCTCGTTCCGCCGGCTGATCCACAGGCGCTTAAGCACGCCATCGAAAAGCTGCTGGACAATCCCGAATATGCTTCCAGCCTGGGGCATAAGGGATACAAGCGCATACAACGTCATTTCACCTGGCAAAATGCGGCTGAAAAAACAGCGGCAGCCTATCGGGAAGCCATCCATGCTTACCGTCGATTTTAGCCGGCTTCCTGTACGGCCCGGCTACAGAATTCTTGACATCGGGTGCGGATCCGGTCGTCACACCTGTGCCGCCTATGGACTCAAGGAGGTGATTGTAACCGGCGCCGATATCGACATCCGGGACGTGACAGAGGCAAAAAACAGGTTGATCTATCACGACCGGCTGGGTGTCCATGGCAATGGTCAGTGGAATTTAAGCGCCGCCGACATCACGCGCCTCCCTTTTAAAAACAATTCATTCGACATGATTATCTGTTCCGAAGTGATGGAGCATATACCGGATGAAACCAAGGCTGCAAAAGAATTGGCAAGGGTGTTGAAACCGGGAAAGCGCATGGCAATATCCGTGCCCAGATATCTGCCTGAAAGAATTTGCTGGGGTCTTTCACAGGATTATCACCTCGCCAATGCAGGCCACATCCGCATCTATAAAAAAAGAGACCTGATCGCCCTGTTTCAAAATACCGGTCTCAAAAACAGGGGAATCCATTTTGCCCACAGCCTGCACACGCCCTACTGGTGGTTGAAGTGTCTCGTGGGGCCCACCCGGGAGGATATCCTGCTGGTCAACCTTTACAAAAGATTCCTGACCTGGGACATCATGCAACAACCCGCTGTCACCCGATTTATCGACCATCTTCTCAATCCGCTTATCGGCAAAAGCCTGGTGGTTTATTTTGAAAAGTTTTCATCCCCATCCGAACACAAAAAAGCATGAAAATTTAGCTGTAACCTTTTTACGACCCAACCGTTATATAGTAAAATATGAAATTCTTTAATCGACTATATCATGAGCACCGGAAAAAATTGTTCAATTATCTCATGCGGATGAGCGGGGACTATGAACTTTCACGGGATATCATGCAGGAAAGCTTTACACGCTTCTATAAACACTACCGGCATGACGACCCGAAAGTGTCCCTGCTTTATGCAATCGCCCGAAATGCGTTTATTGACCATTACCGAAAGAACGGACAAAAAAGCCGGTTTGACGAAAACGTTACGGAAGAGCCGCTTGACACGGAACGCTATCTTCTGGTTCGGGACGAATATAGACGAACATTGTCGGCAATGGAAAAACTGAAACCCGATGAGAGGGATATGTTGTCCCTTCTGGTCAGCACCGGCTTTTCGTACCGAAAAATCGCAGATATTGCCGGTCTGAGTGAATCGAACGTAAAGGTCAAGGTGCACCGGGCACGCTTGCACCTCAGAGGGCTCCTTGAGGAGGAGAATCATGAAGGATGAATTGATCAGCCTGTTTATCGATGATGCCTTGAATCTCAATGAAAAGATTGAATTGACCGAATCGATACATGAAAGCCGGGCATTTAAAGACGATACCCTTGCTCTTTTAGAGCAGGAGATTGTCATTCGATCCGATGCAACCAGCACGGTGCCGTCAATCGAATTTGTCACAGAACCCTGGTTCAGCTTTTTTTTAACCAGGACCTGGGGGTATCTGGCAACGGCCGCGGCAACTGCGTGCATCGTTTTTTTCTTAACATTTCAAAATCCGATTACTGAAACCATCCCCTATCGGTTCGTACTGTACAAGCCCGAAGTTCAGCAGGTTCAATTATCCGGCAGTTTTACGGGCTGGAAAACCCTTTCCATGAATCGAATCGGCAACAGCGGATATTGGGATATTACCGTGGGCATCTCCAAAGGTGAGCACCGATTCACTTACATCCTGGACGGGAATAAATTTCTTGCGGACCCCTCCATTCCCACAAAAGAAAAGGATGATTTCGGCGGCGAGAACTCCATTTTAAACATTGGTGTATAATATGAAACCGTTTGTAATTCTTTCCCTTCTGATAGCGCTGATGCTTGCAGCATGCTCAAACCACTATCTGCGTACCGAAAACGAGCAAACCCATCTTTTTTTAAAGACCCGGCATGCCCAAAGCGTCATGTTTGCATCGTCCCTGGATCATTTTCAATGGCGTAGCGCCGCTAGAATAAATGACCGAACCTGGCAAATTACCATTCCCGGAGATATCCCCCAGACATATATCTATCTTGTTGATAATCAACTATTTTTGCCGGAATGCCGCTTTAAGGAAAAAGATGATTTCGGTTCAGAAAACTGTATTTATCTTCCCGGCATGTAACTTTTTATCCCGGCAATCGTTACAAAGATATATTCGCACGGCAAATTCCGAAATTTTTCGGCGGCGCCATCAAAATCGACATTATGAAAGGAGCACAATAATGAAAAAATTATCCTTTATTATGACAACCCTGCTGTTTTTTATTTTCATCATGCCACTATACGCGGATGAGGTGGACGATTCTCTGCCGGCCAAAACTTCCGAGCAATTGAGAACTTCAACCCGGGAGATGATCCAGGCCGGCATGGATAAAAACGAAGTCATCACTATGACGCGCGCGATGATTCAAAATCGTTTCAGCGAAAAGAATATCGTGCAGGCTCAGAAAACCATCAAGAATGCATATCAGGCAAATTTGCCGGTGGAACCGGTCATGAATAAAGCCTATGAGGGAATGAGTAAAAAAATCCAGGAGCAACAGGTTCTCAGCGCCATGGAAAAAACGCGTTCCCGGTATGCCTATGCCTATGAGCACGCTCGCAAACTATCCGACGACAATGCGCAAATAGAAAAAACAGGCAACCTCTTGGCGCAAGGGTTGTCTGCCGGTCTGGCAAAAGGAGATGCCGACGTCCTCATGACGCAACTGCGCGAAAGGACCCGTCTGCTTGATCGGCAGCAAAGCAATGAGCTGTGTGAAAACACGCTTCTGCTGACGCGAAATATGATGCGGCTGGGAACATCCTCCGCCGACGGAGCTCTCATGGTGGGGAACGCGCTTCAAAACAAGTTCAGCGCAAAGGAAATGGAAAAGATGATGAACACGTTCATGCATCAATCCCGTTTCCAGTCACCGGATGCCCTGGCCTATCAATATGCCCACCAGATCAAAAACGGCATGAACGCAGAAGCCATCGGCGGTTCAGGCTCCATGTCACAGGGCGATGCAGCTGCGAGCCAGGCGGGTAAACCCGAGAGCTCACCAGGCGCAGGCAACGCGGGTACAGGCAGCGGGTCCAATGGTTCAGGCGAGTCCGGAAATTCCGGCGGCAGCGGCTCGGAAGGCTCCGGTGGTTCTGCCGGATCCGGCGACTCTGCCGGTGGGTCCGGTGGTGGATCCGGTTCCGGTGGTTCTGATGGTGGATCCGGTGGATCTTCCGGTGGTTCGGGTAGCGGTTCCGGTTCCGGCAAGAAATAAACTGGATTATACTCCTGATCCAGTTTACGATTACAATGGTTTTAGCGTTGTTACCAGACCGTAAAAAATTACGATTCTCTTTTACCGGTCATTTTCAAATAGATTCTGCATCTGGTCTGGAATTGCCGGTGAGGTGACGGTTTCCGGTTTTGTCCCGCCCGGCACTCGAAATGTGAGTGTGGTCGCGTGCAGCGCAAGACGATCAAAGGCAAAATTCCTTTTCAGATAATCGGCGGCCCGTTTGGAGCCGTAACGGGCGTCGCCGACTACCGCATGACCGGACAGCTTTGCGTGGCGCCGGATCTGATGCTTGCGGCCGGAGAGAAGTTCAATTTCCACCATCGTGTAATGGGCACTGCGGTCAAGGATTCGGTAACGTGTTCTGGCAGGTTGCCGTGGGCCGGCGCCTTGGGGCTGAAGGCGTCCACCGGCAGATTTGGCAAGCGCCCAGCGCCATGTTCCCCACGGGTCGGCGCCTTGCGGGTTTTCCAGCATGCCATGCAAAATAGCGACATATCGTTTTTTTACCTGACGGGATTCAAACTGCTTTGAAAAAAATCGAAACATTTCCGGGGTGGCGGCCAGTAGAATAATGCCGCTTGTCTCCTTGTCGAGTCGATGAACCGGATTGACTCTGAAATCCAGGTCCATATCTATCCGAGCTGAAACAGACGGTTCTTTTTGAATAAACGCGGATACCAGGGAGCAAACATCTCGCCCGGGTTCGTTGTGCACGGTAATGCCGGCGGGCTTATCCACCACCAGCCATCCTTTTCCGGTAGCGAGCACCGGTATACCTGATGATTTGCGATCAATGATTATCATCGGACCTTTTTGTTTATATGAAACTAAAGTGAGCGTTTCAAATTTTAAGAATTGAAACGCTCACTTTAGTTCTAGTCTTTTGATATAAGATCACCTTCAATGTATCGGTGAATTACACCGGAAATCAGCGTTTGATAGGGGATGCCCATTTGAAGTGCCTTCTTTTGAATCCCTTTAAAGTCATGATCATATAGTCTAATGGTAATTCGCTTATCCTTCCTGAATGTATTTAAGGCTGCCGCTTTGATTGCCGCAACCTCCTTTTTTGAGGGTTTGGACAATTTTAATTGACCAGCTTCATACGCTTCCGAAATTTCCTTTTCTTCTCGATCAAGTTTCATGACTATCCTTCCTGTTCTTTCAAAAAGGCCTTGGTTGCCTTTCTGCTTGGAATAATCGTTTTCAAAAAAATGAAATTTTCTTTAATAATGTGCGGCACCATATAAACGTAATTTTCAACGGCGACAAAATAGATCCGCTGATTTGGGAACTTTTTCTGATTCGGATGATCGGCAACCATCCAGATATCACCCCGGCTGAGATGAAAAATTATCTGTTCGAATGAAATATTGCGATTTTTTTTCAGCCAATCATTTTTATCTGGATTCCAATCATATTTCATGATCAACAATGTACATCATTTGAATGTACATGTCAACTTTCCAACAGTCGTCGGCTATGGAAATCCGGCAAACTGACTTGATGCGCAAATTGAAGAAACAAATCAAATATCAGCTGATCAAAACACAATTCCGAAGTCACAATCAGGGAGATCCGTTCGGCGTTTTATCCTGAGGATTGAAGATATGGCAATGTAAACCGCTTGAATTCATTCATGGTTGATGATAGCTTAGTATAATCGTCAGTGCTTGGAATTGAAGATTCTTCGCAGCAAGACTTCGGCAAACTCAGTCGAGCCGCCGCGGGGAATGCGCCCGCTGTTGCGATTCAAAAAAACAATGGAGGATATCAAATGGATAAAATCAACCTGGGGCCGACTACCCCTGCATACCCCATGCCCGTTTCGATTGTGGGAGCCCATGTAAACGGCAAACCAAATTTTTTGACTGTTGCGTGGTTTACCATGGTCAGCTACAAGCCACCGAGAATTGCCATTGCCCTGGGGAAGGGTCATTACACAAATCCCGGAATTAAAGAGAATAAAGCCTTCAGTGTTTGTCTGCCTTCGGAGGATATGGTGGAGGTGACTGATTATTGCGGAATTGTGTCAGGTAAAAAGAGCGATAAATCGGAGATCTTTGATTTTTTCTATGGGAGGGAAAAAACAGCCCCCATGATCAAAGACTGTCCTTTAAGCATGGAATGCCGGCTGGTGGACGTCGTAGAAAGCAGTATGAATGAGATCTTCATTGGCGAAATTATAGGAACCTACACGGAAGAGAGATTTCTGACGGATGGCAAACTGGATTTTAAGAAAATGAAGCCCCTGGTACTCTCACAACCGGACACCTCCTATTGGAGACTTGGAGAACCTGTGGCTAAAGCCTGGAACATAGGTAAAAAGCACAAAGCCATGCGCGAGCAGGATGGTGGTAAAGAATAAAGATAGATATGAAATCATGATCAATTGCAGATTCATGATTTGGAATACTTTC
>CAYTAQ010000084.1:15442-17315 GCA_964435695.1 uncultured Desulfobacterales bacterium
TAAAATGATTTTGGCGTTCGGTGATGATTCACGAATCGTTCTGGACATTTCTTTCGCTTTATTTCTTTACCCTCAAATTCACGGACATGTGGCCACAGACGTCAGGTAAGTTTGAATTTTATGGGATTTAAACATCATGAGATTGTGAACTTGGCCCGTCACAAACTCAGCCAATGAGTGGAATATTCGCAATGTCTCCCTTGCCACATTTTTTCGGTACTATTCTCATATGACAGGTTGTTATGGAGATGTGGTCCGTAGAAGATATATCAGGTTTAGAAGCCTTTAATTGATCATTGACGGCACGTTCTGCACGAATGTCCCCCCACTGAACAAATGAGTCGTTCAGAAGGCAAAGCCTACTGAACTTTAACCTTGCCCTGAGAGCAAGGGTTTCTATGATGTACTAAAAAAACTCCTCGGCAAACTCCGTCAGAATCCCAGAGACAACCCCGCGCCATAGTATTCAACTTTATTGTTGTAAAACTGGCCGTGCGGATCGAACCCCTTGTACCATTCGGCCATGAGGCGCAAGCGACGCTGTCCTGGGTTGGGATGACCGAACTCGATGCCTGCCTTGACGCTGGTATCGATGGCCCAGTCATGTTCATCAAAGCTCTTCATGTCCACCCCGCCAATCGGCCTGCCGTTCCACACAAGTGGCTTGCTGCCGAAATACTCGATCCCCCAGTGGGCGCTCATCGGCTTCAGATCATCCGGTTCTTTGTGGACCAGGTACTCACCGCCGCCATACGCTCGCCATCCGCGCCATTCGCGGGAATAGATGAGTTCAATGGCTTCGTAGCTGAGGTTAACCCGTTCCGGAGGATTAACACTCTGGAGGAATTCATCCCCCAAGTGCGAGCTCTGGTGATAAATGCGAAAGCGGAGCGAATTGTCGCCATACCGATAGGTGACGGGAATTCCGATGGTGTAGTCCGCGTTGATCAGGTCGTTTGAAGGAGTGCTCAGGTTGAACTGGGCGAACAGGGCGCCTTCCACGCTCAGTTGCAGGCCGTCCCCCTCACGGCTACCCAAGAACCTGTATATGCCGAATGTCTCTCCAAAGCCGACTGACGCCATGGTGTATTGCACACCCGATGATTTGAAGCGGTTGAAGCTGACAAAGAACTGCGGCTGCTTCGGGTCGGCGATGAACGGCCGGAACAGGTCGCCCATTGGAAAGGCTTCCGCTTCGCCGGTTATCCCCATAAACCTGCTTACCGCTCCCGGCTGACCAGCAGTTACCGGCTTCACCACAATCGCTATCCCCCGCAGTCCGTCGATAGCGCGTAGCTGCTTTTCCGCCGACTCCCGTCGCATCGGGTCATCTTTAAACACGGTAATTGTGGCAACCCCGTTGACAATCTTTAAAATATAGCTGTCTCTCTCCCAGTGCAGGTCCCGCTCAAGGATGGAGGCAATATATCCGGTCAGAAATTCATCGCCGGCTCTGTCCGAAGCCCTTGCAAGGGAAAATGGGGAAAGGAACATGAGACACAGGGCGGCGGCACACAGGCGACCAGCAAGCTCGTGACTGTCGGTGATGCGCAACAGAAAGGCCAATTCATTCTCCGTTTTTCGATGTAAATAAGAGGTGTCAAGCGTTAGGCTAATGATTCCGGCGCCTTGCTCATTCGAACTTTGAAGCCGCATCGTGATAAGCAGTCTCAAAGGTGTGCCGGCGCGTAATGAGCCGCTTTACTTTTCCACGACCTTCTTGATCTCGCCGATCTTTTCTTGAACTTTGCCGTCTATGTTTTCGTTTTTGCCTTCGTCTTCCAACTCAGAATCCAAAATGACTTTCCCCGCGATCTTCTTTATTTTATTCAATCACAAATTGAGCACGCCTATTTTGTATCCAGGCACTTTC
>CAYTAQ010000085.1:0-16972 GCA_964435695.1 uncultured Desulfobacterales bacterium
AGATCTTGTTTCCGGAAAATATATCAAAGTCATGTAGATTCATTTTACAGGCCTTTCGTGGAGATCTCACGTTACAGAAAAAGCTGTGGAAGCCGGTGATGCGGAAAATTCGGCAGTGGGAGAAAAGATATGCTGCCCTGCGCAACGATCCCTTTAACGGACCCATTATCGGATACCGGGATGGGGCGTCATTTTTAATGATTTGTCACAAGCAATATCGTTCCGAAACGGTTCAGCACCGCCTCACCGGCACCTCAAGAAAAATATATCTGTTTTGTCAAAAACCCCGTACCATAAGACGGATTCTATCTGCTTTTCCCGAAATAACTGAAGATCGTTTGCTGCCGTTTTTGCGCCTGATGAAGGCCAAGCATCTGATGTTTGAAGAGAACGGGAAATACCTGAGCCTGGCCGTACCCCTTCGATGATGGCTCTTCCGAGTTTTCAGTGGGTTGGAGGGAATGAAGTTGCATATCGTACCTTGTAAATTGGTTTCAAATTTTATCTATATCGTCGCTTGCGTTAAGATAGCATCTGAGAAGTCAAGCTTGTTTTATTAGACAGGATTAACAGGATTTTCAGGATATTTTTTTATTTTCCTCTTTCCGGAAGAAAGAGGAAAAATACAATCCGCTTCGCGGAAGTCACATTTCTTTTTTCGCCGCAGGCGATGCATATTTCGTTGTTTCTTCCGGAAACAACGAAAAAATCTTGTCAATCCTGTTAATCCTGTCTGATAGTTGTTTTGGCCTTTTCATGCGCCTATGACTGTTACCCTTTGAAAAGCCTGAAGCTCCTTCGATGATCGCATTATCCGGTGCGTTTGATATTGAAATATGATATAAGGACACGCATGCAGCCTATTCATGAGAAAAACAGGTTAGACACGGAAATCAAAAGCCTGAGAAAAACAATCCCTCTGATTGTCGATAAATTGAAACTTTCGGAGACGGCGCATTTTGCCGCATGGAAGCATAGCATCGACAAGAAGCTCATACCGCGTCTGGCGCCTGATTTTCCCCTAATGGTTTCTATCTGCGGCGGCGGATCTTCGGGGAAATCCACCTTGTTCAATTCACTGATACAAGAGAACGTTTCACCGACCGGCGGCACCGCCGGTATTAACCGGCGCATCCTGATCTCCGCGAATTCGGAACGATTCCATAAAAAAGAACGCTTTTCCGATCTGTTTGAACCCTTCGGTTACCGGCCCGGGCCCCTCATGGACAAGCATGAGCTGATTACGCCGGGGGAGGCCAGATACGTCCTCAATCCGAAAACGCCTTCAAATCTGATTTTGCTGGACACGCCGGATTTCGATACAGGCGCCATGGGAGTTTACATTAATCGCGATATGGCGAGGCAGGCCTTGGAAGCGTCCGATCTTTTTATCTATATATTTACCAATGCCAATTATAACAACCGCGACAATACGGATTTTATAGCTGAAATGCTCACCCATATCGGCAAGCGAAAATGCTTCCTGGTTTACCGCGTATATGCAAGTTACGGCAAAGATGAGATCATGGATCATGCGCGTACGGTGGCTGAAAATATTTATGGCGATCAAGCGGACCGTTACGTTCTGGGGGTTTACAGAGCCGACGAAGACAACCGCGTTGCCGCGGATGAGAAATCGATGGAGATTCGACCGCTGAAGGATGGCGGTTCGTCCTTGATGGATGCGTTGATCAAGCTCGATGTCGAGCAATTGCGGATCGACCTGTTGTCATCCATTTTGCAGGATATTCTCCACCAGGCGGATACCCTGGTTGAAACCGCAGGCATATCAAAGGATGAACTCCGCTTGTATCGCGATGCACTTCAAACGTGGCAGAGCCATTGTGTTCATGAAGCACTGCAGCATTTTCCCATGGACATCATGCTCAAGCGTTTTACTGAAATTTGGCTTAAAACCGATCCGGCGCATGTGCGGTGGATGCGCAAGGCCGGTGATATCATTGAATTGCCGTTCAAGGCCGTCGTGGGGACGATAAAATGGGTCAGGGGCAAGCCCGGTGAAAAGAGAAATGCGCATGCATCTATCCAGCGGTTTTCCGAACAACTCGAAGAAGATCTTGTTTCCGCGGTGAACAGCTTATGGCGCAAAGCCGTGAACCCGGAAATATCCGTGTCGCTCATCAAAAAGGATCCCGTAGCCCGAGGGATGTACCGCACCTATCAGATGATCGAGGCGGCATATAAAGAAAAAGCGCTTCCCGATCCACATCATGTGGAAGCCTCTGCAGATGAAGAAATAATATTTTTTATTCAGGCGCACCCGGCTGTTCAGGCTGAGCAGCGCAGGATCCGGTCCCGTAATTGGCAGGAGGTGCTGGGCGCAATTATGGGTGGAAAAGACCGCATTATGCGTATCTCGGAACAAATTGACGACGAACTGACGTTAATCGTTGAACAATTTCGAAGCCGGATGAATATTCTAGCGAGCATTCGACAAACATTTTCCGCTTTGTTGAATGTATTGCCGGCCACGGTTGCGGTTTCTTATATACTGACCACCGGAGACCCTGTGGGCGCTGTCGGTATTAAGGTCAAACTGACCGGGTTGTTTGGGCTAAAGGACCTATACGCACTGGTTGCGATTCCGGCTACAACCGGCCTTAAAAAGGCGGATCAAAAGCAGTTGGAGGATGTGCTCGGACCCATTGCCAAATCATGGCTTGAACACAAACTGGAAGCCATCCGGCAACTGTTTGAAGAAGAAATTACCGGAGGGCTGCTGAAGACTTCGGAAGATATACTGGAAGCATCCGAGGGGATTTTGAATCAGGCAAAAGCGTGTATTGCAAATTGCAGAAGCATAACAGGGGAGGCATGATGACGGAGCCTGATCCACAAAGAATAAAGACACTTGGGAAGCTCGAATCGTATAAGGTTGAAATAGAGAATGTACTCGCCATGCTCCAAGGCGTATCGTTCTGGCATCCTGCAGCCGCATTGAGAAAAGAATGTGAAGAAGTGCTGCATCTGATCGACATCCTTGAAGAACAGTTTGACAGAAAGCTGGTGGCAACCATCATTGGTCCCGGCGGATCCGGTAAATCGACCCTTTTTAATGCACTGTCGGGAAAGGACGATATCTCAGAAATCGGAACCAGCCGGCCTACAACGAGACATATTGTTCTGCATGCCGCTAGCGCACAGGAGACCGCGTTTTTTAACGATCATTTTGGGCCTGAAAACATCCAGGTGCATGAGACAAGAGATAATCCGCAACTCGAAAATGTGATTCTTATCGACACACCGGATGTTGACAGTACCCGGCAGGAGGATCATATCCGGCAGGTTCAAAAGGCCATTGAAATATCCGATGTCCTGCTGTGTGTTTTCAATGCCGAGAACCCGAAGACAAAAGACCATGTGGATTTTTTTGCACCTTATATCCATCGCTTCCATGGCAAATCCCTGATCGGTATTCTAAACAAATGCGACCGGATCGATGCGCATGAGTTAAAAGACGCTATTCTCCCGGAATTTGAAAGCTATGTGGAAACAGCCTGGGGGCGGCCTTTGCAGTCGATGCTCTGTATTTCAGCGCGCCGGCATCTCACGCGTCCGGATTGGGACCCGAAAGCGCCGCCCAAACATGATTTTGATGAGTTTGACGCCCTGGCAAAGCTGGTTCATGAAACATTGAATTACCCCGGCTATGTGGCGGATCGGCGACTCGCCAACGTTATGCAATTAAGAGATTTCATGATTTCCGAGGTAACCGGAGAAATAGAAAAAGACAGCACTTTCTTCATTGAAGCGGCCGCCCGGATGAAACATGTCGAGGCATCCGGCCTAAACAAAGCATTTTCGCAAATGAAGCATGATGCCACCGGACAGGTTTTGGGGATCAACGTGCTGTTATATCAAAAGATCGCCCAGCGATGGGTGGGCCCGGTTGGCTGGATGATCGCGATATGGGCGAGGATTTTAATTTTCGGAACCGGTATGCTGGCCATTTTCAGGTTCGGCAACCCCATCAGACAGTTGCTGGGTATTTTTTCTTCCTTACGTCATTTCAAAGATGCCAAAGCTGCCATTTCAGAGACTGAAAACAATGAGCAGGTCGGTTCTGCATTCCAAAGCTATCGTGTGGAAATGTTGAAAAACTGGCCGGAAATTTCCGAACTGCTGATCCAGGGGCGATTTGCTAAAGAGATTCGAAATCCGAAACAAATCATTTTTGACACAACGGCGTTGAATACTGCTTTATTGACCATGTGGCGGGAAACGCTCGATACCACCATCGACAAGACCTCCAAAAAATTCAGCCATCTATTGCTGCAAATTATTTTTAATCTTCCCACCGTGGCGTTGTTGGCGCATGTTGCCTGGCAAACCGTCAGACACTATTTTTCAGCAAACTATCTCTCCTCGGATTTTTTTATTCACGCGTTTTTGACCATAGCCGTTGTTCTAATTTTAAGCTTTTTCCTTTTTCAGGCCATCCTTCGAATCGGCGCCGGCCCGGATCGACTGATGGAGAAAACGTTTAAAAGCATAAGTGGACAAATTGACCCTTTTCAGCAGGCATTCCTGAATCCTGTATTTGAACAAATCGACGCACTGCTCCAGTTTCGCCCGGAACACAAAAGAGCGGTGGATGCAGACTGAATATCTAAAAATCGAACATCCACTATCCAATTCTCACTTGACTCCATGAGTCCTTCAATCCCCATTCTGTGTTCTATCTTCTGATTTCTTTTACCTTTGGAGACAATCCAAATATTTTAATCAAAATATTTAATGGAATCTTTTATTAGAATTTTATGATTCTATATAAAAAATTATAATAAAAGATATAATAAAAAAATATATTAGATAAATTTTATATAAAATTAATATATAAATAAATAATTATTGACAATCATTATAATCTATGATTTAAGAAATAAAAAATCAATGAAAGGAGATTTATCATGAGATTATTACATGAAACATTTAGTGAAGATTTTAATGTAGGTCCCTTTATTGATGAATTTGATAGATTTGATGAATTTGACTTAGAAATAATATCGAGAGATTATGAAAAAAATTTTATATTAAAAAATAATATAAAAGATATTGACGATAATTTATAATTATAATATATATTGCATATCTTGTTTTGGGCTTAAGACATCAGCGTGACGCCGAGTCATGCCCAAAACAAGATGCTTTTCGGATGGGATGCGATCCATGATTTGCAAAGATCTGTTTTTGTAATTGGCCTGAGGCATACTGTTCGGAAAGGGTTCCCCGCTGTTATCTACGGGGAATCTCTAATTTTGAGGGAGATGGGTATGGCAATAAAGATATCGGACAAAGAGCTGCTAAAAATTATTCAGGAAACCATGGATGCGGATTCAATATGTGAAAAAACGAAGATCAAATTGAAAACGCTTCAGACACGCGTTGCCAAACTCACTTATAAGAACTTGATTGAAGATCCATCACAGATAAAAGGTTTGTATAAACCACAACCCAAAATTGTAAAATTCAGCCAAAATTCAATTATTATCCCTAAAACAAGAATCGAGGACAGCGACTTTAGGCAAGGGGATCAATTCCGGCTTTCGTTTGATGATAGGAAGATTACCTTGACCAAGATTAAATAAGCAGCCGATCCTTTGGGATCGGCTGTTTATTGAATTCAGGGTTCTTTTCGTTGAATATTGTGTTTGTCGAAATCATGATCATAGCTATATAAAATATTCTGTTCGTCGTTTTCGATACAGGCGATCAGGTAACAATCTACAATTTCAATTTTGTTATTTAACCAAAGTTCCAGTGTCCTTAATACAATTTTCTTTTCCTTTATAAAAATGCCATTAAATTTAATAATTGTATGAAGGCTTTCTATTATCTGTTCCTTCGGTATTTCATAATAACTTTTCAAAACAAAGATCGTTTGGAAAAAAACGATCAGCTTGAGTTCAACATGAATCTTGCCCTCTTCCAAGGATTTGAAAAAAGAGTAAAGCGTCTTATATTTGGGACTTCCATCGTTGGTTAAAAACCGGATCAAAACATTTGTGTCAATGAGGGCGATCACTTGAGCCACACTTTGATAAATTCCTTTTCAGTTACTTCTGCAATATCTTTCCTGCTAATCATTGGTTTTTCTTTAATTTGATTCCCAAATATCCCAAACAGTTGATCGGTAAGAGATTTTTTACCGGTTTTTTTTAATGAAGGCCTTAGCAATATGCCTTCATCTGTACTGACGACATCTATGTTATCGCCGATTTCAATGCGATATTTTTTCCTAAGATCAATGGGTATGACAACCTGCCCCTTAGGAAAGACCTTCATTCTTACTTGTTTTTTTGAATCGCTCAGCATTCCGTCATCTCTTTTAATTAATAGTTATACTGTCAAAATAAATTAGTATAACTATAATGTCAAGGGTTTTAAATTCCGTGTTTTCGTGATTTGATTTTTTCTTAATTGCCCACAACTTCTTTCAACAATTCTGCAAATTGAATAATATCGGCTTCCTCCGTGTCAAAGGACGTCATCCACCGGACTTCTGAAACGGTTTCATCCCAGACGTAAAAAAAGAATTCCTTCTGCAGGGTGGGGATATCCTCTGGTGGAACCAAAGCAAAAACAGCATTGGTTTCTACGGGTTGCGTTATGACAATGTTTGGGATTTTCTCGATTTCAGATTTTAGTTTACGGGCCATTTTATTGGCGTGCAAGGCGTTATTTTTCCAGAGATCATTCGACAGCAGTGCAAGAAACTGTGCTGCTATAAAGCGCATCTTGGAATTCAACTGCATGCCCTGTTTGCGGATATACTTGAAATTATCAGCCGGCTTTTCATTAAAAAACAGGACGGCTTCACCGAACATCATCCCGTTTTTGGTGCCCCCGAACGACAGCAGGTCAACGCCGACATCTCTGGTAATGGCTCTCAGGCTCATATTCAGAGCCGCTGCCGCATTCGCAATTCTCGCGCCGTCCATATGAACGATCAAGTCATATTTTTTTGCCAGGTCCGTGATGTCCAGGATTTCTTCAGGTGTATACAGCGTCCCAAGTTCGGTCGGTTGGGTTATGGAAATCGCTTTCGGCTGCGCATGATGTTCAAAACCGAATCCATGCAAGTGTCTTTTAATGTCATCCGGTGTAATTTTGCCATTTTGGGTGGGAATGCTTAGCAGTTTGCATCCTGAAAATTTTTCCGGAGCGCCGCATTCGTCCACGTTGATATGGGCTGTCTCCGCACAAATAATTGAATTAAATGAACGCGTTGCGGATGTCAGGCTGAGCACATTCGCAGCCGTCCCATTGTACACAAAATACACCCCGATATCGCTGCCAAAAAGCTCTTTGAATCTACCGACGGCGTCATGGGTATATCGATCATCTCCGTAAGCAATGGTATGGCCGACATTCGCTGCATGCATGGCTTTTAATATCTCGGGATGAACCCCTGCATTGTTATCACTTGCGAAACCGCGAAGATGTGCTGTTGTCATGGTAGATTTCCCTTACCCGGATAAACCGGAACCACAGGCACAAAGGACACAAAGGTTTATTCCGATTTTGTGAAAACCTGGTCCCCAGGGCCATGTCAGAGATAGATTGTGTTCCAATAAAGTAAATCCCCTCTGGGGTTATTCCAACTTCTTTGTGCACGGTTTAGCATGAAAATTTATGACAACCGGCATCATAGGGCTGCACTTAGCCCAAAACAAAATTTTTGACAAGGTATTATCCAATATTATGGTGATTCTGAATTTACGAGCAAGATGCGGGTTTCAAACGGTCCGGATACTGATTCCTGTCTGAACCGTGCAAAATTCAGGTCCTAATACATACCGCGCAATTTATCCTTGACAGAAAGTTGAATATCATTAGAATGCAATGTTTGTTTCCACCGCTTCCCATAGAAATAATGAATCAAAACATTTTGTTACCCAATCGGGTGTTAAATTAAAGGAGTGTACCATGATCCAAATCGAAAGCCTGAGCAAATATTACAACCAATTATGTGCTGTCGATGAGATCAGTTTCAATATCAACAAAGGTGAGATATTGGGACTTTTGGGTCCCAATGGTGCGGGCAAGACCACAACCCTGCGGATGCTCACCTGTTTTCTGAAACCCACATCCGGCAACATCCGTGTAAAGGATTATAGCATCGATACGCATGCCTTGGAGATCAAGCGCCTTATGGGATATCTGCCGGAGTCCGCACCCCTGTATCATGATATGATTGTCTACGATTATTTGAACTATGTTGCTAATATCCGGGGCGTAAGGCATACGGATACCTTATCACGCATCAAGGAACTGGGAGACATATGCGGCCTGAACAGCGTGATGCACCAGCCCATCAGTGAGCTTTCCAAGGGTTTTAAACAGCGGGTGGGCTTATCCCATGCTTTGATGAACGATCCTGAAATATTGGTTCTGGACGAACCGACCTCCGGGCTTGATCCCAACCAGATTGTTGAAATCAGGGACATCATCAAACAGATCGGCAAGCAAAAGACCATCATTTTATCCACGCACATTCTAAGCGAGGCGGAAGCAACATGTGACAGAATTATCATTATCAATCGAGGTAAAATCGTTGCGGACGGGAGCACTGAGAATTTAAAAAAGGCGCCGAGTCAAGAGACAATTTTGACAATTACCATGGGAAATACGGATTTCGATGCCGTTCAAAATGCGTTCAACACGGTCCCGGGAATTCGAAAAATCGATAAGGTTGAAACGGAAAAGGACAGGATTCACGTCAAAATTCATTGTGACGCGGGTTCGGATCTGCGGCCCGAAATCTATGCAATAATAAAAGCATCCGATTGGTTGCTGCTCGAATTTCAACTGGAAACACAAACGCTCGAAAATATTTTTAGAAATCTTACGCAGGAGAACTGATATGAGACAAGCGGTTCATATTTTCAGAAAGGAATTCAGCGGGTACTTCATATCACCCATCGCCTACATCGTTATTTCCATATTTTTGGTGATAACCGGGTGGTTCTTTTTTTCCACTTTTTTTCTTTTCAATCAGGCAAATCTAAGAAATTTTTTTTCATTGTTACCCATAACGTTTTCCTTTGTTGTCCCAGCCATGACCATGCGGCTGTTTTCAGAGGAACTGAATGTCGGGTCTTATGAGCTCCTCCTTACCATGCCGGTAACATTTCACGATATCATTATCGGAAAATTCATGGCCTCTATCGCCTTCATTGCCGCGATGCTTGTTCCGACAATCGCCTATCCGGTGTTTGTGGCCGTAATGGGACAACTGGACTGGGGACCGGTCATCGGCGGGTACATCGGCGCCCTCCTTATGGGAGGATCTTTTGCAGCCGTAGGTCTTTTTGCGTCCTCATTGACCCGGAATCAAATTATTGCATTCATCGTGGGTACGGCTATCTGTTTCAGTCTGACCGTGATTGACAAGATGCTCTTTTTTTTACCCAAAACATTTTTGGGCGTTATGACTTATCTGGGGACAGGTTATCATTTTCAGAACATTTCCAAAGGCATCATTGATTCGCGGGATATTTTATATTTCATCAGCGTTGTTTTTTTGGGGCTGTATGGAACCTATCTGTCCATGCAGGAAAAATATTAAGGAGTAAAATAATATGATCGCTGGCAAGTATTTTCCGGGTCGTTTTGTCAAATTTATTATCTATGCGGTTGTGGTTGTGCTCGTGAATGTAGCAGGCATGACGCTCTTTTTCAGCTTTGATCTTACCCGTAACAAAATGTACTCCATATCAGCGGCCAGTCAATCGGTTGTCAAGACACTGTCTGAACCGCTTACCATCAAAGTTTTTTTTACAAAAAACCTGCCGGCGCCTCACAACAATACCGAGCGTTATCTCCAGGATTTACTGGAAGAATACGGCAATTACGCCAACCGGTTTTTTAATTACCGGTTTTATGATGTGACCGCCGAATCCGGCGACATCACGCCTGAGGCAAAAGAGAACCAGGAACTGGCAAAAAATTATGGTATCTTACCGGTTCAGATTCAGGCCATAGAAAAAGATGAAGTAAAGTTTCTGAAAGCTTACATGGGACTGGTGATTATTCACGGAGATATTATCGAGCGGATTCCGACCATCACCTCGACGGACGGCCTGGAATATCGTTTGACCACCGCCATTCAAAAGTTGAATAACAAGGTCAGCGCTCTGATAGGTCTTGAGGATAAAATTCAGGTGAGGTTGCTCCTTTCATCCTCTCTTGAGCGAGTGGCGCCGCTGCTCAATCTCGATGAACTTCCGAAACTTCCGGATACCGTCAGCGACACTGTGGCAAAACTGAATGAAAAATCCTATGGAAAACTGGTGTTTCAATATCTGGACCCGTCCAAAGATTCAGAAGGGTTGTCTGAAGAAATCAAGAAACATAACATCATGACCCTCAAATGGCCGGATATTCCCGGTAAGGGTATCGCCGGGGGGTCAGGGGCCATCGGTCTTGTCATGGTGTACGGAAAAAAATCCATATCCATTCCCCTGTTGCGTGTGATCCGTTTACCCATCATTGGAACGCAATATGAAATGATGGACAATGACCGCATGCAGGAGGTTATCGAAGCAAGTATCGAGTCATTGATCGACATCAATGAAGATATCGGGGTCCTTGCAGAATTCGGATCCATACCGATTGCTCCGGATCCGCCGCAGCAGGCAATGATGCAGGAAGATATAGAAAGTGCCGGCACGTTTTATGGGTTGTTATCAAAGAACTATACCATTAAAAATATCAAATTGAGTGAAGCGGGGATTCCCGAGGGAATAAAATGCATGATCATCCCGAGACCCACCGAACCATTGTCCGATTACGATCTTTTTCAGATTGACCAGTTTCTCATGAAAGGAAACAACCTGGCGATCTTTATGGATAGTTTCAAAGAGGTCATGCCTCAAAACCAGCAGGGACTGCGTTTGAACAGCCAAGGTCCGGAATATGTCCCTGTACGAACCGGCATTGAAAAGCTTCTGGAACATTACGGTGTCCGGATCAGTCCTTCCTATGTAATGGATGAAAACTGTTTCAAGCAGCAGCTCCCGGCCCAACTCGGAGGCGGTGAAAGACCTATCTATTTTGCACCGTTGATTCAAAATAAGCACATCAATACAGACCTGGATGTCATTAAAAGCATTAAAGGCATGGTGGCGGTTAAAATGTCTCCGCTTTCTCTGGTCGAAAATCGTATCAAAGATCAGCAGGTGGAATCCCATTTGCTCTTTTCTTCTTCGGATAGTTCCTGGGAAATGAAAGGCCGAATCAACTTGAATCCCATGTTCATTAACCCGCCCCAATCAGAAGATGCAAAGAGAAGTTATCCTTTGGCATATCTTTTGGAAGGCGCGTTTAAAAGTTATTTTGAAGGGAAGCCGATTCCCGAAAGAAAATCAAAGCAAAGGGGCGGCGGGGAAGAAGAAGCAGGCTCCGATGTGGCAAAGCAAAGCGAAAAACCGGCTCCCGAACTGGCCAAAATCGAGAGCGAAGGCGGTTTTATCCCAAAAGGGGAATCCGGCAAGATCCTGCTTATCGGGTCCGCCGAAATCATTAAGAATAACATTATGGACGAAGACGGCCGGAGTCCCAATGATATGTTCATACTGAATTTGATTGATTACCTGAATGGAAAGGAAGACATCGCCATTATGAGGAGCAAGGAACAGCGTTTCAACCCGCTGGACGATGTGAGCGCCGGAACAAAAACATTCGTGAAATCGTTTAATATCATCGGCCTGCCGATTTTTGTCGTCATTTTTGGTTTGCTGGTATGGTTTCGAAGGCATGCAAGGAAGAATCGTATACAGATGATATTTAAATAGGGTTCGAGGGTTCCAGGGTTCGAGTGAAAAAAAAGAAAAATAATCACGAAAACACGAAATATGGAAAACACGAAAAGCATTTAAAGCAGAGGGCAGAATATATGAAGTTCAAGAAAGAATATTTTGTGTTGGGCATCATCATTGCAGTACTTTCTCTTTATCTCATTTTTCATAATCGGGACAGAAGCACTTATAACTTGCCGGAATTATCGCCTATTGAGCGAAATGATATTACGAAGATAGAGCTTATAGGCGCGGAGCAAACCATCGAGCTCAGCAGAGAGGGGAGCGATTGGAAAATTATGCCCAAAGCCTACCCGGCAGACGCCGCCAAGGTCAAAGACATTCTCGATGTTTTGAGTGCATTTAAGCTGACGGCACTTGTTTCAGAATCTGAGAATTATCAGATTTATGACCTGGATGATAAGCATAGGATTCGGGTGAAAGCCTGGGTAAAAGATGTTGTTGTTAGAGAATTTGATGCGGGAAAGGCGGCAAGTTCCTTTCGGCACACATTTGTAAAATTGCCCGGCAATCCCATGGTGTATCATGCAAGGGATAACTTCAGGCGGAAATTCGATTTGAGCATTGATGACCTGCGCGACAAGGTTGTGCTTTCATTTGACAAGGAAACGATTCATGAAATTGCTATTCAAAGGGGAGAACGGAAATCGGTTTTCAGCAAAAAACCGATGCTCCAGGAAAATGAAGAACCGGATTCAAAGGCGGCAGGGGAAAAACCGGTCTCCTCACCACAGCTAAAATGGGTAAACGAAAACAGCCAACCGGTGGATGACGCCGGTGTCCAGCGGTTATTGTCCACCCTCGCCGGCCTGAAGTGCGAAAAATATATCGAAGATAAAACCAAAGCCGATTTCAACCAACCGATCTATACGATTCTTCTAAAAGGCGCAAAAGACCACAGCCTCTCGTTTTATAACGTGTCAAAAGAAAATGACGAACAGTATCCTGCTGTCTCCTCTGACAATCCATACCTGTTTCTTTTGCCCAAATGGCGTGTTGATACTATTATGAAAGACCCGGCTGAGATGTTGGGGAAAAAAAGTGAATGAGCACATTCGGTAAACCACAATCTATTTTTTGATAAAATATTTCAACCAGACACGAAGGATAAAAGAAAGAAAAAATCTTTGTGCCCTTTGGTGCCTTGGTGGTTAAGGGATACTCAGGTTTTTAAAACACTGAATATTCAACAGGTTAGAGGTTTTCAAATGCCCCAGAAACAGAAGATCCATTCCAGGATTCACACAAGCAAAGAAATTCATAAAGCCCGGCAGTTCTCTTTGGTGTCTGAGAAAATTACACTTCCCAATGGGGTCGATGCGGAAATAGCATTTGTCCGGCACCCCGGTTCAACGGTCATTGTCCCCTTATTTGAAGACGGCGCCATCGGGCTGATAAAACAGTATCGGCACCCTGTGAATGACTACCTTTATGAAATCCCGGCAGGAACAATGGAAGCGGACGAAATTCCGGAAAACTGTGCAAAAAGGGAATTGGAAGAAGAGACCGGGTATGCCGCGGGGCAACTCATCGCTCTTGGCTGGACATTTCTATTACCTGCCTATTCAGATGAATGCTCATATGTTTATCTTGCAAAGAATCTCACAAAAACCGCTCAAAACCTGGATACGGATGAAATTATTGAAGTATTTCAGTATTCAATACAAGAGATCAGGGACATGATCGACCAGAATAAAATCGTGGATGCACTTTCAATCCTTGCCATTTACCGTGACATGATATATCTGGAAAGCAAGGAGTGTTTGACATGACACGTAATTTAACTGTTTGGATGAACGGTCAATCTGTTCCCTGGGAATGCGCCACGGTGCCGATTTTATCGCACGGATTTTCAAGGGCTTCGGCTATTTTTGAAATATTCCGTGTTCATAAAGGCCCGAATGGCCCTGCTGCCTTTCGCATGGATGAACACCTCAAGCGATTGATGAACAGTGCACGGTTATTGCAGATGGAGATGGCTTATACCATGGATGAAATCGCTGAGGCGGTGAGGAAAACCGTAAGGCTGAATCAGATGGAGCAGGGGGTGATTAAAATTTTAGCTTATTGGGGAGAAGAAGCGGTTATCCGGCTTGTCTTGAAATCCAAATTGGATCTGGCTGTTTTTGCAATCCCGGATTCTCCTGAATTTCATCTGGACAATGAAGAACCTATCTCCGCATGCATATCCAAATGGCGAAAGATCCACCCGGAAACCGTTCAGGTGGAAGCCAAGGCTTGCGCGAATTACCTCAACGGGTATTTAGCTCGAAAAGACGCGATGAACCGTGGATATGATCTGGGAATCATGCTGGGAACAGATGGTTTTGTAACAGAAGGTTCAACAGAATCTTTATTTCTGGTAACGGACGGAATCCTGAAGGCGCCTCCATTGGGGAAGGTGTTGTCAGGCATTACGCGAATGGCGGTGCAGGACATTGCAAGGCACCTCAATATTCCAGCCGCCGAAGTAATGCTGCTTCCGGAGGATCTACATCAGGCGGATGAATTGTTTGTATCCCACACCGGCATAAAGGTTTCACCTGTTTCTCGATTTGAGGGCCGGCTTCTCGATGCCCCCGGACCGGTTACGCGCCGTATAAAAGAAAAAATGGATGAAGTGTTCGCTTTCAAGGATAAAGATTTCTTTGGCTGGTTTCAGGATTTGTAGCTGGAACATTGAGACAATTGTTTTTATTGAACCAGGCGCCAAGTACGCAAAGGGTGTATTCCTTTTTCCTGGTCGGAGAGACCGCTGACCAGGAAAACCACCATGCCTTTCGGGCAAAACCCGATATGTTTGAAGAATTAAGCCATTTGCTTCCGCAGGATGGAATTTTTTAATTTTCAGGGGGTCTTAATTAAAATTAAAATAAAAAACACCTTTGCGCCCTTTGCGTCTTGAGCGAAGCGGGCGGTAAATGCTTTTTTGAACTTTAAAATACGTCACACGCCGAACCCGGAGACATACATGGCAGAAAAATTTATCAGTATGCGGAACCTGAAATTTCTGTTGTATGAAGTTTTTGACGCGATATCCCTTACGAAATATCCCTATTACCAGCGGCATAATAAAAAAATGTTCGATATGGTATTGGATGCCGGCATGAAGCTGGCCACAAAACTTCTTTGGCCGACATTTGAAGAAATGGATCGGAATCCGCCGGAACTGGTTTCCGGCAGGGTGAAAGTCCATCCCCAGGTAGGGGAAATGATGAAACAGTTTGGAGAAGGCGGTTGGATTGCTGCAACATTTCCGGATATCTTCGATGGCGAACAGCTTCCATCCCTTGTTGCGAACTGTTGTCACATGATGTTTTCTGCAGCCAATTATTCAGCACATGCCTATCCGGGTCTGACTGCGGGAGCAGCCCGTCTGATCGCCAATTTTGGAGATGCGGCCCTTATTGAAATGTATTTGGAAAAAATGTTGATGGGGAAATGGCAGGGTACCATGGCCCTCACTGAGCCTCAGGCCGGGAGTTCTTTAAGTGATATTACCACAACGGCCGAACCAATAAAAAATGAGTATTATCTGATCAGGGGACAAAAGATATTTATATCTGCAGGCGACTATGACGGTATCGAGAATATCGTTCACCTGATGTTGGCAAAAATTCCCGGCGGGCCTCCGGGTGTCAAAGGGATTTCACTGTTTGTCGTTCCCAAAATGCGGCGGGATGATCAAGGTGCTTTGCTTCCTAACGACATTGTCGTGACCCAGATATATCACAAAATGGGTTATCGCGGCACACCCATCACTGAACTGAGTATCGGCGAGAAAAATGATTGCCGGGGTCATCTTGTGGGAGAGCCTCACAAGGGGCTTTCCTATATGTTTCAGATGATGAATGAGGAGCGTATGGGGGTGGGATTGGCGGCGGCATCGATTGCTTCGGCAGCTTATCAGGCGGCTCTGACATATGCCAAAGACCGCCCGCAAGGCAGGCGTTTGTCTTCAAAAGATCCCTTAACGCCGCAAATTTCCATCATCGAGCATGCGGATGTCAAGCGGATGCTTCTCTTTCAAAAGTCCATTGTGGAGGGGAGTTTTTCCCTGCTTCTGCAATGCAGCCGGTATGAAGACATGACAAAGGTCTCAACCGGAGAAGACTTGAAAAAGTATGAACTCCTTCTCGATTTGTTGACACCGATTGCAAAGACGTATGCATCTGAAATGGGCATTCTGTCTACCAGTCAGAGTATTCAGTGTTTTGGCGGATATGGGTATTGTGAGGACTTTCCGGTCGAGCAGCATTTCAGGGATATGCGGATTCATGCCATTCATGAAGGAACAACCGGTATTCAGGGCATGGATCTTTTAGGCAGAAAAGTAATTATGAAAGAAGGCAAGGCTGTTATGCTGTTTTTGGATGAAGTTCGAGCGGCAATGGATGCGGCGCAAAGATCCGGCCTTCAGCCTTTTGCCGAACAATTGGGAAATGGACTGAACGCGCTGCAGGATGTTACCGCGCATTTGATTTCACTGGCACAGGGTAAAGGACCTGAATATTTTCTGGCTGATGCGACACTTTATCTTGAACTTTTCAGCATTGTTGCAATTGCCTGGCAATGGCTGCTGCAGGCGGTGGCTGCGCAACATGCCTTGAAAAATAAGCTTACGGCTGCTGAATCCAATTTTTATCATGGCAAATTATTTACGTTGCGCTATTTTTATACCTATGAGCTGGTTAAAATAAGCGGTCTGATAGAGCGCTTGAAAAATCCGGATGCCGTAACCGTTGAAATAACACCTGAATATTTTTCAGACTAACCCGAATTTCTGATGAAAAACATATTTTTCATCAGAAATGCAGGCTGAATATCCTGGCCTTTCAAATCAGGATATACAAATTTCATCAATTATCGTAAAGCACATGCGTTTCCGAATTCCCGTCTTTTTCTCGTTCCCACGCATGGGAATGACGACCCTGGCGCAGTTAGTTGCCGGAGGAATAAGAGAAATATCCTTTTCTAGCGTACAACATTTTGACAAAGCAGGTTGGATAGGTTAATAATTCTATTTATATACAACCTAAGTGGCTGTCCCGCAACTTGTCATCCCGGCCAAGTCCCGCGATTTGTCATGGGCTTTGACAAATCGTGGGATGCGAGCCGTGGTTCGACGG
>CAYTAQ010000086.1:0-16951 GCA_964435695.1 uncultured Desulfobacterales bacterium
CGGGTGGCATGTTCAAATCCGAGTTGGTCAATGGCCCGGATGATTTCGTGTTTTAGTTTAAAAGAAGAAAAATTCATGAATGCTTTCCTAATGATGGCCGGCGTCACCTGCGGCCGGTTATGTCGCTTAAAACATACAAAAAGCCGCCTCGGCGCGTTTGCCGGACGGCTTTTTTCGTTTTCAATATTGAATCCGGTGATATATTGCCAAGCGGTATTGCGATATCCGCCGGATTATTTTTATTGCGGATGCCCATATACCGTTTGCTTTTTAATTAATCAATCTTTTTTTCGGTGCGAGTTGAAATAACGATCACAATGCCTTGACAGAATTTCAGCTTATAAGTAATTTCAACCCCAAAAAGGAAAATAACTCAGTCTTGTTTCACATGGATGGGGAAACATGATACCTCAGCTGGACCAGTTCAGCACAGTTTTTAATACCTACGAGGAAAGGGAGGATGCATTCAGGCGTTCGGTTGCTTTCAAGCTAGCGCGTCGTTATGCCGGGCCATCGGTGTTCTGGCAGGATTTCAGCCGCATTACACGCGAGGGGATCGCGGCTGAAGAAAACGGCCATGTCGCCTATATCCCCAGCAATCCCAGAGATTGCCTGGCCTTTGGTACGCCGCATCAGGTGTTGATGGCAGCCGCTATGACGGCAAAAAGACCAGATGTGATGGCAGACGTGTTGCAGACTGCCCATGGTTTTGGGATCAAGGAACAACTGAAACAACCGATCCGAACACTTTCCGGGGGAGAAACTGTAAAACTGGCCTTGGCCAAATCGTATGTGGGTCTTTCCACATGTTCCCGAACGGTGATCGCCAGCCCATTTACCTGGCTGTCCGCAGCAAACCGTCATCTCCTGGAAACCGTGGTGGCCGAATCATACAGGCTCAACAAGCGTCTGTCACTGTTGATTCTTGCAGGAGAGGAGGATTTGTCTCTCATCAGTGACAGAGATCCGTTTCTGGCCCCGCGTCCGGATACGGTGGCCTTCTCGCTGATTCTGTCGGCTGTCCGGATTCCCCTTTCTTTAACCCTTAACCCGCTTGTGTCCGAGGTAAGCCATGCCGTCATCCAAGACACATCCCTGCAGCTGTCATCGCCGTGTTTAGTTGTGGGAGATAACGGCCAGGGAAAGAGCCTTGTGGCTCGTACACTTGCAGGCGCCATCGCTGCCAAAGGCAGTGCCGCCATTATTTCAGGCTCCCAAAAAACAGGTCCGGCCTGTCTGCTGTTTCAGGATGTACTGACCCAGACGATGCTGCGGTCATTTACGGCGCTGACCTCCGGATTCAACAGAACAGCGGTTCTCAGAATCTATGAGCATATGAGAAAAGACTTTGAAGCAGCATTGCGCGCTATAAAAGAAACACACAATCTTCATATAAACGACTGGAAAGCAAAACTGCACGCCCTGTTGGATATCAAGGCCATTTTAGTAGCAGTCCGCCTTGCCTCGGCACCAGCGGCCCTGATTCTGGACGAGCCGGATTGGGGAATGAGCCGCCAAAGCGCCATCGCATTTGTTTCAGCGGTGCTGGCAGCCGCACACCGGCAAAACACACCGGTTTTTTTGATTTCCCACAAGCCCTGGTGGCAGCCCATCGCCGGAAGCAGGGTGTTGGTTTCCCGCACCGCCCGAAGGGAAGATGATGACTTGGCCGACCCGGCTTTTTCCATCACCATAACCGCAGAGGGGGGCCCTCATTGAGCTGGCGGTTCAAAACAGCGGTTCTATGGCTTCTGGCAGTTCCTGCCTTTACCGGATTTCCAGTGAACAACGTGCCGGGAGTTATCGTTCCGGGAGCCGGATACGGCTGGCTGGGATATGGTGTGGTGGTTCACGCCGCGGCATGGGCTTTTATGGGGAAAAAGGCTTATCGGATTGCCATTTTCATCAGCATGTTGATTACGCTCCCCGTGGTTCTTTTAGGGGCCGGCATTTCTTTTGCCGGACTTTTTTTTCGTGGATGGAGCCCGGCACTTCAGATGCAATATAGCGCCCATTATATTTCCCTGGCAATCACCATGCTGACGGTGATTCCCCTTGCATTGTCCATGGTGGCGATCGTACCGTTTCACCGTATCGAATACCGGCTGTTGCGGAAAAGTCAAGGGTCTTCTATTATGGAAAAAGGCGCCCTCATGTTTTTGAGGGTATTCAGCCATATCTTCTATTTTGTGATTCCCAACATCCTGGAGGTGATTCGCGAAGAGCGAATTTTTTCTATCATCAGCGGACGCAGAAAAGTTCCGGGCGCAGAACCATTACCGTTCCGCAGACGGCTCGCCATCATGGTTCGGATTTTGATACAGATCGGCGTGGAAGGCATTTGCGCTGCGATACGGTATGTGCCTCTGTGGGCGGATGAGATTTCCAGGCTGCCCGGACGAAATCGGATCAAGAAAAAAAACAAACAATGACTTGCCGACAAATGAAAGTAAGGATAAGATATAGAACATGAAAAAAGACAAAGAAATAAAACTGTTGTTCCGTGTAGGTATTGTGGCGGCTTTTGCCACGCTTTCGTTTGTGGGCACCATGTTAATCAGGATCCCCATTCCGGTAACCGGCGGATATTTCAATCTGGGAGACACATTTGTAATGGTTGCCGCTGTTCTTTACGGGCCGCTGGTGGGCGGCCTGGTAGGGGCAATCGGCCCAGCCGCCGCTGATGCCATAGGATTCCCGCAGTTTATTCTGGCAACCGCTGTGATAAAATGCGTCGAGGGACTGGCCATGGGTATGATTGCAAGCGGAAGCCGGAAAAACAAAATACGACCCCTGCTGGCTATTACCGCCGGTATTGGCATTTTGGTTGCCGGGTATTATATTTTTGAAGCTGTGATTTACCCGGCTATGGCAACAAGCATCCCATTTTTCGGTGTCACGGATGCCAAAGCAGCACTGGCTGAAATACCGCCCAACCTGTTGCAGGGTGTTTTGTCCGGAGTCGTGGCTTATGGAATTTATCGGGTGCTTAACCGAAACATCCCATGAATGAAGAAACGCTGAAAAAAGAATTGTCGAGGCTCAGAAGGGAAAAGCTGGCCTTTCAGACACAGAGCGAATTGCTTGAAAGTTTCGTAACATTGGTTCGTTCCCCTTCTGAAGCGGGTCTTTTGAGAAAAATTCTTCAAAAAACAGTGGATATTTCCCAGGAGTTGACCGGCGCCGAAAGAGGGAGCTTGCTGTTGCTTGACAAGAACGGTGCTGTAACGGATTTTTTCCTAACCAGAAAATCGGGCAGCCCGCAGAATGCTTCCAAAATTATTGGCACGGTGTTGAACAAGGGGCTTGCCGGTTGGGTTTTGAAGCAACGCAAGGTGGGTCTCATTGAAGATACCCGCACAGATCACCGCTGGATCGACCTCCCTAATCAGCCCTATAAAGCACGATCCGTTCTTGGAATACCGATTCTTAAAAGCGAAGATCTGTTCGGCATATTGACTCTGATGCATTCCAAACCCGGTATATTTAACCAAGAAACCGTAAACATTATCGTCATCGCCGTCAGCCAACTTGCCGTATTCTTAGAAAATGCCCAGTTGTATGCCAAATTGGACAGTGCATATAACTCGTTGGCGGAAGCCAAGGAGCAGATCGAAACCTATTCCAAGGCGCTCGCCAATGAGCTGGAGAAGGGCAGAAAAATACAGCTAAATTTTTTGCCTGTTGCGATCCCACGGATACCGAATTGGCATATAACCGCCCGATTTCATCCGGCAAAGCAGGTGTCCGGAGATTTTTACGATATCTTTATGCTTCCTCAAAATCATATGGGTCTGGTTATTGCCGATGTTTGCGATAAAGGGGTCGGTGCGGCGCTGTTTATGGGACTTTTCAGGAGTCTCATTCGCATTTTTGCCGAACAGACCATACTTGCCGGTGCATCTCCCCCACCAAAATTTTCCGATCATGACAGCCGGATTCCCGGACCACGCACGCGCACATCGGCGAGCGCATTAAACGCGGTTGCGCTTACCAATGAATATATAGAGAAGCATCATGGCGCTGAAGGCATATTTGCAACCATGTTTTTTGCTGTCCTGGATACAGAGTCCGGCAGCATGCAATATATCAATGCCGGACATGAACCGCTATTCCTGCTGAGATCTTCAAGCGACTTTGAAATGATTAGCCCCACCGGACCGGCTGTCGGCATCATGCCGGACAGTCGATTCCACATTAGGGAAATCGAACTCGGGAAGGGCCATACACTATTTGGATACACCGACGGTGTAACAGATGCATCCTCGATCACCGGTGAGAGATATGGAAGGAAGCGTCTCCGTTCCTCTATTCGTTGCGCCTGCAATTCTCCGACAACTATTCTCCAACACGTCGAAACCGACATTTACCGCCACATGGGTCCATCCGAGTTAGCGGACGATATTGCCATGCTAGCCGTGCATCGACTCGCCGAAAAAAGCTAATGCCCACCCATCAATGGTTATATTGCTTCATGTTTCATTGTGCGCGCATGAGCATGAAAATTTATGGCAACCGGTATAAGCCTTGCATTATTCCTCGCAGTGAATATATTGCCTGTTATGAATCCTTCAGCAGCTAAAAAATCATCACCTTTTGCCATTCGTAACGTGCGGATGTTTGTGGCATTTCGGGTTTTTTTCAATGCCAGGTTTTATTATCCGGTGTTTACGATTCTTTTTCTCGATTTCGGGTTGTCCATTTCACAATTTGCCATTTTAAATACGGTCTGGGCGGCAACCATCGTCGTCATGGAAGTCCCTTCCGGCGCACTGGCCGATATATGGGGCCGCCGCAATCTGCTCATTCTGGCAAGTATTTTAATGATCATTGAAATGCTGCTGCTCTGTTTTGTCCCACGGGGATATTCGAGCCTTTTGTTTATGGTCTTTTTGGTCAACCGAATTTTGAGCGGAACTGCTGAAGCAGCCGCCAGCGGTGCGGATGAAGCCATTGCATATGACTCCCTGAAAATCGAAGGACATATTGAAACGTGGGATGAAGTTCTTGCCATGCAGATGAAAATGCGTTCCATGGCATCTATCATGGCCATGGCACTTGGAGCGGCTGTTTATGACCCGGCATTTATGCAGCGAGTTTCCGATTGGCTCGGATTGGGCATCCGCTTTACCCAGGGCGTCACCATTCGAATCCCCATCTACTTAACGCTCCTCATGGCCATGCTGTCACTTGTATCAACCTTGCGGATGCGGGAAAACATAACCACAGATGAATCTTGCGGCGCATTGGAGCAATGCAGCACTTCGGTAAAAGATATCTTTGCAAAAACACTTGAAGCCGGCAGATGGATATTGAGCAGCCCGTTTGCCCTTGTTATTATCGCCGCCGGATTTCTTTTTGACAGCATCATCCGCATGATTGTCACGCTGGCCAGTCAATACTACCGGCTCATTGAAATTCCGGAGGCCCTGTTCGGCATTATCGGTTCCGGCATGGCGATCATCGGTCTCATCATTCCCCGCTTATGCATGAAGATGACGGAACAATACACACCCCGATTCAACCTGTCTGTTTTGGCGGCAACTACCATCGTCGGCTTATTCGGCATGTCCTTTTTCACACCCCGGTATGGTTTAATTCCGGTCGTCATCATCTTCAGCGGCATCTACATGTCCGGTTTTTTTGTCAGCTTTTATCTAAACCACATTACCAAGTCCAGCCAGCGGGCGACGGTATTGAGTTTTAAAGGATTATCCTTTAATCTGTTTTATGGGCTGGTGGGCTTACTTTACGCGGTTCTGATTGCAGCACTCAGACCGCAGGTTGCCGCGAGCCATGCCGGCATTACTCCGGAAGCATTGGAAAACCTGGTTTTTATCACGTCGTTCCAATGGTTTCCCTGGACATTTTTAGCCGGATTGATACTGTTTTTGGTTTTTGCCGCCCATAAGCTCAAATCATCAAACCTGCACCAACAGGTCCGCTTCAATCGACAAGGAGATCCACCGGGATAATGAACCAGGAGATGCTCGCAATGTCCTTGGGTATCAGTTCGGCCTTGTCTTGGGGAGCCGGAGATTTCAGCGGGGGGATTGCCTCACGCCGATGCCATGTTTTAACGGTCATTCTTTTTTCTCAAATCATCGGTGCGGTTTTTCTGTTTGGCTTTGCGCTTTTTTTTAAAGAACAATTCCCGCCCGTTACTCACATGTTATGGGGGGGGCTGGCAGGCATTTTCGGCGTCCTGGGTCTCCTGGCGCTTTACAAAGGGCTCGCTTCGGGCCGTATGGGGATTGTAGCTCCGTTATCCGCAGTCATCACCGCCATCATTCCGATCGTTTATGCTTTTTTCAATGAAGGCTTCCCAAAAATCACCCAGGTGCTCGGGTTCGGTGTGGCGCTGCTTGCCGTATGGTTGCTCTCATATACGAAAAGCGATTCAAAAATTCAGCGCCATGAATTGTATCTGCCGGTCCTGGCCGGTTTGGGATTCGGACTGTTTTTCATCTTCATTGACAGCGCCAGCACCCAATCGATACTTTGGCCCCTTGTGGGGACCCGGTTTGCATCCATTGTTCTGACTTCATCGCTTTATATACTCAAAGGAATGCCGGCTATTCCGAAAAACAAGCATTTTTTTTACATCTTTTTGGCCGGTATTTTCGATGTCATGGGGAATGCATTCTTTGTCTTTGCCGCCCATCTGGGTCGGCTGGATATTTCTGTAAGCCTCTCATCTCTATACCCGGCGGCAACGGTCATACTGGCCTGGCTCATTCTCAAGGAAAAGCTCTTGCGGCAACACTGGCTGGGTATTTTTTCAGCGTTGGTTTCCCTCAGCCTGATTGCGTCTTGAAAACTTGGTGCTGGATACCGGATGCAGGGGGATTGTTCCTGCTGGATGCTATCAGCCATCACCTAAAAGGTATAGCCGATGGAAAAATGCACCCGGCCGGGAGATTCATCCGGTTCAGGGTTGAGTTTGTGGCCGTAGATCAGCCCGATTGCGCCCACGGGTGTGACATAACGAAGGCCGAGACCGGTGGAACAACGCACATTGTTCGATCGGTAGCTGACGGATGTTTCATCGAGATACCCGATATCGTAAAAAAAAGAGAGATTGAAATTCGATCCGATATCGATTCTTGCTTCTGCATTTCCCACGGCCATCAGCTGGCCGCCGACAGGGTCGCCACCGGAATCGGTCAAAAACAGATTTTCATCAAACCCGCGGACACTGGAGGTACCGCCTAAAAAAAACAACTGATCGTCCGGTACTGTTCCCTTCGAACCATAAGCATCTATTTTGCCGAAGCTGCCGCGTCCGGCAAACGTCAACCGGTTGACGGGTGTCACATAGCCTCTCACGTCGCATCGGTATCTGTAAAAATCATCCAGTGAATTCTTGAGCCCTTTGGATATGTCGACCCCCAACAAAACAAAAGTACCCTTTTTGGGGTTCATAAAGCTGTCTCTGCTGTCATAACTGATGGTGGGTGTTGTTCTGAGGATGCTTCTTGGATCAAATGTGTCGTCTTCAACCACATCCGGATCCCTTTTATACTGTTCCCTGTGCTCGTATTGAAACCCAAGGTTCAGCTTTAGCCGCTTTTTAATTTTTCTTGAAAAAAGGAGGTTCGAACCCACTTTGTCGGTTCCGAATGTCTGGTTGAAAGGTTCGTCGCGCTCAAAGTAAACACCTAAATCAGAAGAAATTCGCGAACCGAAAAATCTCGGCTCATAAATTCTCGATTCGGCGTTATAACCTGTTTCGCTGATTTCACCCTTGATATTAAAGTCCTTGTTCAATCCGAAAAAATTATGATCACCAATGCTGCTGGTTGTATACAATCCTTTTTCCGAGGCATACCCGCCTGCCGCTTCGAAATAAAACGGTTTTTCTTCTTCCACCTCCGTAAAAAGATGAATGGTTTCCGCTTGTTCCTTCAGACCGACGGGATTGAAGGTCACCGACCTGAAAATATCCATGCTACGGATGTTCTGTTGGGCCTTGAGCATTTTTTTCAATGAAAACGGGTCCCCGGGTTTCATTTCCAATTCCCGGTCAAGGATTCTTTCTTTTGTCCGGAAATTGCCGGAATAATAGGTTTTGCCCCTCTCAATAAAGCCATTCTGAACCACTAGAAAATAAACATGGGCCTGGGAATGATCTTCGTTTAGAACGGCATCTCCCGTAACCTGAACATAGGGGTATCCTTTTTCGGATATCCTTGCGGCAATATCCCGCTCATCGTTTTTGAGCAGGGGGCGGCTATACGGTCTACCCGGCTTAAGCTGAAGCGCTTTTAAAACCACCTTTTCCGGTACAGCCGTCAATCCTTTCAACTCCACCTGGCTGACAGTCGTCTGAATCCCTTCTTGGATCTTCAGCTCAATCGCCACGCTTTCCCGCGTTGGAGAAAATTCGATTGTTTTCTGGATCGCAATATCTACAAATCCCTTTGCTTCATAAAGGCTTTTAATGGCCAGGATATCCTCATCAAGCGTTTCCGGCACATATTCACCGTCATTAAAAAGCCCGGGGAGCCGCGTCAGCATCTGCTTTTTCAATGTTTCATCCTCAATAGCGGTGTTGCCGGCAATCACGATATTTCTGACAATGGCACGCGGCCCCTCTGCTATAACGATGCGCAACTTTCGAACAGCTACAGGTTCCTCCTTTAATACTTCCTCTTCCGTTTTGACGTCAATTTCAGGATAACCCGCCTCGCGGTATCTGCTCTTTATGTTGTCAATGCTCTTTCTCAAACCCATTCCACGCCGGTTGCCGGTTTTAAAGAGAACCAGATCCTTTTTCAGCGTTCCATCCCAAAAAGCCGCGTTGCCCCAAAACGAAACATCGTATCGAGAACCTTCATCGATGGTAATAAGGACATCGACCACCCCGGTTTCAGGCTTTCGGGTCAAGCGATGTTCAACCACGGCATCCGCAAATCGTTGCGCAATGTAAAATATTTTTAGCTTCTCCAGATCCTCCAGGAATCTGTTTTCGGCGAAGCTGCCGGCGCCTATTCTAATGGATTTCATTTTCCATCTGAGTTCGGAATCCTGAAAAGCCTTATTCCCCGAAATTTCGAGCTGCCCCAGATGATACGAACGTCCTTTTTCAATAAAAACATCAAGGAAATAATGGCCGCTTTTACGGTCCTGAATGCTTTCGATCTTCACCCTCGGATCGATATAGCCGTACCGGCGATATAACTCGGCAATCAACTGGGGCTGTTTTTCAATTTCTTCCTCAATAAATGCATCACCGGGATATAGGGTCATGGTTTCGAATATTTTTTTCTCAAACAGCGGATATTTCCCATGGATTCGGATATCTTTGATCAATTTAAATGGCGTCACGGCAATGATTAGCGTGATGCCGGCCTCCGTCATTTCGGTATCCAAATGGATCTGTTGGAATCTTCGGCACGTCTTTAAAGTGGCGGCCAATCGATTCACCTCGGTCGTTGAAAAACGATCTCCCTTCCTGATATAAAGCGAGACGAGGTATTGAACCATGTCCACCCATTTCTTCTCCTGGCCGAAGGCTTCCTTCACTTCAATCTTAATATCGGATATCATATAGTCCCTGACGGAAGCATCATCCGGCGCGGTTTCCGCAAAAGACTGTTTGAGTGGCAGGAATGCCACGATCATAATCAGCAGAAAACTACTGAAATAAACGAAACTCAACCCTGAAAATAATTTCACCGCCATAACTTCCTTTGATATCCTGAAACCCGCTCAGCAAAATGTGCTCGAGAAGTTTATATTCCGATGTAGCACGCTGATTATATCCATTTTTCCCCTGTTCGACAGAATATTTTACAGCCAGCCGTTCGGAAAGATCCTTGCCCACCGTAACTTTGACAGCATCGGATGCACCTTCAGCTTCGGTGCTTTCAGTTTCTAATTCCAGGTAGTCCAAGCCGGTCGTTTTTTTGATGTCCTCTCCGTACGAAGAAGCCATAAGCTGGGCCAGCATCATCCCTGGTGAGGCGATGACACCTTCATTCCCGCCCTTTATCTCATAGGTGGTTTTGCCGAAAATCAGCAGCGAAAGAATATCGGCGTCTTCCTCCGGGGGCGTTGAGGACAGCTCTACCACAAGCCTGTCCGGTACCCCGGAAAGAGAAAGGGATATCCGCCACTGCCGGATATCCACACTGCCCATGATATCGATATCCGGCTCGATTTTATAAGGATTCGCAAAATTGATGATTCCTTTTTCGACAACAAATGTCTTATTTTGATAACTAAGGGTTCCGGCATGCACCTTTGCGCTGCCGCTAATGACAGGTGTATTCAGCGTGCCGGAGATCACCAGATCGGGGTGGATTTCCAGATAGGCGATATTGTTTTCCACGATAAACGGTTCCCGATATTTTATGCGTATATTGTATTTCATTTTATCGAAAAACGGATATGGCGGTTTTCTCGCGGGCAGCTCTCCGGTTCGCTTTTTCTCTGTTATTTTCTTAAGCAGGTTCAATTTTACATTTTTATAATACATGCCTTCCAGAATAACGATATCTCCCTCTATCATGAGGTTTTCCGGCGTTCCCGTAGCCATAAGATCCGTGTTAATCAACACATCCATTGTTTCCGGAACATGAATCAGCATTTTATTGGCCTTCAGTTCCAGTTGAATCATGCCGGGTATAAATTTTTCAAATCCCATATCGCCGTTGATTTGAAATGTCCCTGTACCCAGCTTTCCCGTCAAATTTTCAACCGATACATGAGAAGACATGATTCGGATCTTTCCGTTAATATTTCCAAATGAAGGTTCTAATTGCGGAAGCGCGCCCCCCACCTCTTGTAATGTAATTTCGCCCGAAAATCCGGATTCCGTGAAAGGTCCCTTCATCTCGGCATGAACGCGTATATCACCTTGGATATCCGTAACATCTTTAAAAAACAACATGGCGGACTTCGCCGGGATTTCACCATCAGCGGTTACATCAAAATAGCCGTCGAAATTTCCGGATCCTTTGATAACGGCATGTCCTGAGTTCAAGAAATCCAAATGAAATTCAGGGATCGACAGGCGTTGATTTCTCAGGTCTCCTTGTATCCTGTTTGTATGAATAAGCGATTCTCCAAGATAGGTTAGCGTCAGGTTTGAAATGTCCAGTGAAGCTTCGCTTTTTTTCAGTGACGCGGTATTTCCCCGGGCCATAATTTTTCCGGTGATTTTACCACCGAAGTCTTCCCAGCCCGTTGCGAGAAAGAAAGGCGACAGATCCGTGTCGCTAAAAAGAAGATCGAGATAAAAATCTTTATTTGCCAGATGATAGACACCATTGAGATCAAAGGTCTGGCGCCCCTTGATTGAAACCTGGTTGTGAACAAGGTCGATTCGAAGGTTGAAATCATCCATATTCTCATCGTTGATGCGAACCTCTTTGACATGAATGTCGCCATAAATGGACGGATCTTTTATGTTTCCTTCGCCCCAAACATGGAAATTCATTTTTCCTTCGACGTTTTCCATTTGCCGAATTTTGTCGATGCTGACGAGACGCATGTCCTTTGAAAAAAGATCGAAGGCAAAGGTTTGGTCAAAATCGTACCAGCCGGATCCGGTCACGACACTTTGCTGATCAACAGCCGCCTGCAGCCTTGGAATATGCAGGCGGTTGTCTTTCAGTTCAATGCCCATCGTAATCTTTTCGACGCGTTGTGCATTAAAATCGAGTTGCTCTGCCGTGACATATCCTTCTCCCTTCAGACGGGACATCGGGCCTTCAAGATGTGCTTCAAGGGAAAGCGTTCCCTTGATGTCATGAATGTAATCTGCGATGGATACGTCATCCCCCTTCATATCCAAATTCAAAACAGGTTCTGCCAGCCGACGCCATGAATCCGGCTCAAAGACATGAATGTCACCGGTCAACAAGCAGGTGGCGCTTTGGTTCTTCAGCCGGAGCTGATCCAGAAGAAGCCCGCCGTCAAGAAAACGAACATTCGCAGCCGCATCCCCCAAAAATATTTTTTCGTAGGCGACATCTTTTCCGCGCAACACCGCCGCTGCCTGAAGCGAATGAACGTTCCCCTCGATTTGCATCTCCCCATCAAAGGAACCGTTAACGGTTTCGTAGTCCAAAAGGTCATGGATCTCTGCATTGATGAATTTTATTCTGGCCTTAAGGGGCATTGTTTCATGAAGCAAAAATCCTTCTTTGAACAATTGAATCGTACCGTTCAGTTCGGCTTGTGTCCCCTGATTCACTATTTTTAACGATGCGATGTTAAGGATGCCGTTTCGATCCACATTTCCTGCCAGATCAACCTTCTCCAATCGCGTATGATCGAGCCGGATTTGGCTTCCGGTCATATCAATTTTGATATCCGGCTGCTTCCATGGGCCGGATACAGTTGCTTTCACGGTAATCGCACCGGCATAGCCGGTCACGCCAAACAGGGCGAGCGGGTTTTCGATGTCCTTTGTATCGACGGTCAGCCGCCCCTCAATATGTCCGGTCGGCATATCCAATGCACCACGGGCATTCAAGTGGGTTTTCGCGGCAATCCCCGTTAGCTGGCTCAGATCGATAAGGCCTGCTTTTATTTGACCGGCTGCATGCATTTGCAGATCCGTCGGCTGGTGCATTCCTTTCAGGAAAAATCCTTCCAGCGAAGCGTCGACGGTTCCGGATGCCGCAAGTTTTTTGATATCAATTCCCGTCCCTTCAATCGTTACGGCGGAATTCAAAAATCCTTTGACACGATCGGTGCCTTTGTCCAGGAAAGCGATATCGATATGCTTCAGCTTTGCATTGATCGCATAGCCGACTTTGTCGGGGTTAAGCTGTGAAGATGCAAGCTTCCCGGGGAACAGTTCCTGCAGGTTGATATTGCCGGCAAGACTGATTTCACCCGAGCCTGCCCGGATATCTATTTGTTGCACCGCAAGCTGCCTGTTTACCAGGCTCAGGTTTGCACGCAGCCCTTCCACCGGATACCCTGATAGAACACCGCCATCGAATACCAGACGGAGATCCGCTTCAGGATCCTGCCAGCTTCCCCGAATGGTCATCACGCCGGTTGTATTGCCGGTAATTTCAGACGGCACGGCCAAAAGATGGCTCAATTCGGCCAGTGAAAAATCAAAAGCCAGCCTGAGGTTTAGATCCGGATCGTGAAATATCCGGCGGACTTCTCCGGTGACTGCAATTTCGGCAAAATCAGTTTTCGCTGCAAAGGCAACGGACTCCAACCGGTCTTCAGATAGTTTGGCGGAAAAAGTTGTTGGATGGATTTCCAGGCGACGCGCACCATAAGCCAGCTTCGTGTCCTCCACCCGGAGCCTGATCTCACCTGATTTCTTGAAAAAATCCGCTTTGGCCTGAATCGTTATCCGGTTCAGGCCCATATGAAAATCATCTGATTCGGCAGTGAAGTGAAAATCACCGTCTTTAATCGATACATCCTGGATAACCACATCAAAAGGGATGCCTGAATTTTCTCCTTCATGGACGGTCTTGATCTCCGAAGATGTTTTCAATGCCTCAGCGACATCGATGGTGCCGTTTTTATCGATTGTAAGCCGGATGTCCGGATTTTTCAGGGTCATGGTTTCAATGACAATCATTCGGTTTAAAAGCGGCAAAAAAGCGATATCCGCCAGCAGATAATCCAGGGTCACGAGCCGGTTTCCCGACGGATCTTTGAGCCCGAGATTTTCGAGGACGATTCTGCCTTTTAGAAACGAAATGTGGTGACCGCCCATCGTCAGGTTGCCGGAAATCGATGCATTGATTTTTTTTAACAGGAGGTTACGAAAATGACCGGTGTTGGCATAGCTGAAGAGACAGGCCGCAACAATAACCAGGCATGAGCTAAGAACACCGATAAAAATTCCGACTGCCTTTAATCCTGTTTTCATAAAGAGATAGATACAAAAACTTTCTCAAAAAGACAAAGACAAAATTCTTGATATATCAGCGACCGGCGGCAGAGGTCCCTTCCAGCGACACTCCCCATACCACCAGCTTTGCCGGTGGTCGCTGATTGTCAATTGATATTTGATCCATCCGATAGTTGTTTATGCAATGATAATATAATATTAGAAAACCGGGATGAACTGATGCATCAGGCAGCATTAAAGGCAGTTGCGGAACTAAAGGAGAAAATCGGCGCTTCACCGGAAGACTGGCAGTGGGGGAGTATACATACCATTGAATTTATCAATCCCATCCGCAGAGAAGGATTCGGTAAAAAATGGGTCGGCGGCGGCAAGCATGCTGTCAGCGGTTCCGGCGAGACGCTTTTGCGTAATTACTACGACTTTAACAAACCATTCAACGTTGTCATTTCCGCTTCACTCCGAATGGTAGCGGATCTGAACGATACAGAAAAAGTTCTCGCTGTTCTGGCCGGAGGCGTCAGCGGTAGATTATTTCATCCGCACACCAAAGACCAGATCAAATCCTTTATAAACGGGGATAAGGTTTACTGGTGGTTCAGTGACAAAGCGATTCTGGCTCACGCGAAATCCACCCTCATGCTGAATCCATAGTTCGAATATCTTCCTGTTTTGTTCATTTTATTGGAAACCATCTCGAAAATGTCTTTTGAGAGGCCTTCTATAAGCACTTCTTTTTAGTTTTTTTCTGCAAAGCCCGTCGTTCAGCAGAGAGCTCTGCAAGCAATGCCGTTAAGGTCCAGGTTTCGGATGTGGGAGTTAATGTCGCCCACAATGCCGGTTTCATGCCGGTCTTTCTGCTCACCGTCATCAGCCGGATCAGCTCTTTTTCGGTAATCCCGGCAACGATAATCGCTCTCGGCAGGCTGGATGATGCGCCCTCACCGGTGTCATCCGGCAGTTTAAAGAGCTCCGACAGCAACAGATCCGCCTGGTCCTGGGATACCCACACTCTCGGCACGGTATTCAAACTTGCCATATCGAGAACTGTCTTGAGCTTGGTTTGAGCACCTGCGGGAAATCCGCACAGCAGCAGCTTGCAGGGGCCATACAAGGCTGTGTCGGATGTCGTCATTTTTTCAAACTTGGCTTGTGCCATGATGTATCTCCTCTTATTACGCCTGCATTAAGCTTTTTTTAAATTTGAAAACGATCTATAAAATTATCGACAATTGTGGTATGCATCTGCTAACCATATAAATGAAAAGGCATTTATATTCAAGGAAAGCCTTATCCACCCTATCAGTGAAACGGAGAAACAGCTTATGGCCCAAATTTCATTGGATGAAAAATTTAAGAGGGCAACCGGCGTTATCTGCAAGCAGGGCATGTTCCCATTTAAATTGAGCGAAACAGCCATTGCCATCGTGAAGCGGGTTGTCGGAGCGGAAGCGCAGGAACTCGATTTGATTTACGCTTTTCGTGATACGGCTTCCCAAACCATGGATCAACTCAAGGCATCGAGCGGCTTTTCAGAGGAGCTTATTGAAAAGCTGACCAACCGTCTGGCAAAGAAAGGATTATTATTCAATCAACCGAACTCCGCCGGTGTCATGATATACCGGTTGCTGCCGTTGGTTATGATCGGGCTTATGGAATACAAATTCATGACCCAACTTAGCGGGAGTGACGAAGAGCGGGAACTTGCCGAGCTTTTCGAAACGTTGCTGGGAGAAATGCGGGGCGAGATCCAGAACAACTACGAAAAACTCGAGCCCATCTTTGCCAACGCACCGGCATCAGATCGGACCGTACCGGCACGGGTTACGGAAGACGGCCGAAAGATCAACATCATTCGCGTGGGCCAGGCGGTTGACACCCCCGATGACACCGTCCTGCCGAGTCAAACCGTGGTGGACATCATCAACAAATTCGACGATATTGCGGTGGGATATTGCTTTTGCAGACAGCGGCGATCTCTTCTGGGAGATGGTTGCGCCACCAATGCACCGACCCTGAACTGCTTTACCTTCGGCAAATCCGCTCGCCACACCGTCGCCCAGGGATTTGCAAAACGAATTTCAAGGGAAGACGCATTGAAAATCATGGAAGAAGCTGAAAACGCCGGTCTGGTTCATAAGGCATTTCATCCCGGCTCCAGGGAATCCAGCCCGGAAACGAGCATTTGTAACTGCTGCAAGGATTGTTGCGATACATTCGGGTTATGGCGGAACGGCACCACGCCGCTTATCAACTCCACCTATCATCTTTCCGTGATTGACAAAGAGGCCTGCACCGGATGCGGGACGTGCGTGGACTGGTGCCCCACCGACGCTATTGCACTGGACGACGACGGGATTGCAGACAGGCAAGAATCTGCATGTATCGGTTGCGGTGTCTGTGCCCGTTTCTGCCCCGAAGAAGCCATTTCTTTGAAAGAAGGATTTAGAAGAGTCTTCATACCGCCGCCCAGGGTGTAGCAAAATACCGGGTACTGGATGCTCTGACCTAGTCCAAAAGACTAAATTTTCGTCTGACACAGAAATCGGGCAAATTAACCATTTATGGAGGGGCCCTAAATGGAGGACCTTATGAACGACGATACCCCAATAAAAGTTGATAAAATCGACCGGATCGCCTGGGTGACGCTGAACCGTCCTGATAAGCGGAATGCTTTGAGTATAAAGACGCTGGAAAGGATGATCGAGGTTTTCGGTGATCTTGACAGTGACACCGATGTCCGGGTTATCGTGATGAAGGGTGAAGGCAAGTGCTTCTGCGCCGGTGTAGAGCTGAGCGATCTGGCAGGACTCATCGAAAAAACAACCGCCGACTACCGGGAACAACTGCGAAGAATCATTGTCTACGGACAGACCAGCACCAACATCATCGAAGCGTGCCACAAACCGGTCATTGCGGCGGTCCACAGCTACTGCATCGGTGGCGGTGTTGATCTGGCATGTGCCTGCGATATCCGGCTGGCAACAACGGATGCACTATTTTCCGTACGCGAAACACGGCTGGCACTTGTGGCGGATCTCGGCACATTGCAGCGCTTGCCGGGTATTATCGGTGAACCCTGGGCGCGGGAACTTGCCCTGACCGGCAGAG
>CAYTAQ010000087.1:0-7896 GCA_964435695.1 uncultured Desulfobacterales bacterium
TCCGGATTTATCATCCTGGCAACCTTAGTGCATGTTTTCATAAATACGATGACCTTTAATTCAGGACCATGCACGATCAATCATAATGGCAGCCCTGAAAGGCACACCATACGACGAAACATACATTAACTTATGCATAGGCTGCCCTATAATCGTTTTAAATCCTTGCGAAACATTAACAGCAGGGCTAAAGCCCTGGACTACATTGTGGTAACATGCGTATTGTTAGCGGTTCGGTTCATTTATTGGCCCATCGCCCTTCTGTAGTGCAGGGTTTTAACCCTGCTATATCGGATTGCCTGACAAACTCTTCAGCCCTGACCTTTTTTTAATATATTCCTCGTTCCCATGCTCCCGAGTGGGAATGAATGCCCTCTTGAACTTTTTTCAGATCGTCATTCCGGATCCCCGATCGGGTCGAGGACAGGCTTGAGATCCGGAATCCAAGTGTTCGAAATATAGTCTCATATAGAAGAGTTTCATTCTCCGCCAGGAATTCTCCTAAACAGGATGTCTCGTAACTCGTCATCCCGGCCAAGTCCCGCGACTTGTTATGAGCTGTGCCGATTGATTTGTCATGGATAGCGCTAAAGGCCGCGATTTGGTTAGAGGGAGAAATCCCCCCTGCCCCCCTTTGATAAAGTGGGGAAAGCGTTGCAGGCGATGTGGAAACAAAAGGTTCATTTCCTGAAAAAATTTTGTTTTTTACGAAACAAGTCTTCAGACCTGCTCTTTTTTTATATATAAAAATCGTTCTACGATTTTTATTTTTCCTTTACTCTATAAAAGAATTTGATTTTTTCCAGCATTAGTTGTACGATTGTTTTGTACAATAGAAACGGAGGTTAAATTCATGAAAAAAATCGCTGTAAGTACGCTGCGTGAGAACCTGTCGGTTTATCTAAAAAAGGTGCAGAACGGGCAGACCATTACCATTACGACACGCGGCCGTGAAATGGCTATCCTTGTTCCGGTTAAAAATAAAAGGAAACAGTCTACAAAGATTTTGCAGGATCTCGGCAAAAGCGCTGTTATTGGTGACATTGTAAGCCCCATCGAGGAAGATTGGGAGGTCATGAAATGATTGTTGTGGATACTCATATCATCATATGGCACGCTTTACGACCTGAGATGCTATCACAAAAAGCCAAAGATGCCATCGACACAGCCAATAACACGGATGGTATAATTTTTTGTGATATCTCGTTGTGGGAAATAGCGATGTTGATCCATAAAAAAAGGCTTATTCTTGATGTTGATTATTTAAAATTTATAGAGCTGGTATTCGATTCAAATCAATACATTTTAAAAGGAATCTCGCCCGAGATAGCAGATCTTTCTTCCAATCTTTTTGCGAAAGATAACAAGGACCCTGCCGACAGAATCATAACTGCCACAGCGATGGTTGAAAAAACCAAACTCGTCACTGCGGATAACAAGTTACAGCAATCCAAGAATTTAATAACCATATGGTGACGAAAAATTTGAATCGCCAAAGCGCCATAAACTCGATGTTTCGTCTTTTTCCTCGTTCCCATGCTCCCGCGTGGGAATGCATACCCGCCAGCGTCAAGAAATATCGGATCTGCCGATATCGTTCATAAATGCATCATTTTTAACATTGGCGGCAACTACCGATTGATTGTAAGAATTAATTTTCACGGCCAACGAATGTGGATTAAGTACATTGCAACACATGAAGATTATGAAAGAATGAATATAAAGGAGGACCCAAAATGCCTGCCTTAGATCAATCAAAATTCAACGGGTTATATCCATTAAAAGCCATTCTAAACGAAAAAGACTACGAAGATGCCCTTAATTCTATGGAAATGGTTTTCGATGAAACAGATGGGGACCTTGGTGAGTATGCAGAAACGCTGATTATTTTAATGGAGTATTATGAATCGCAACACTTCCACATACCCGATTGCACAGGTGTAGATGCACTCAAGTTTCTAATGGAGCAAAATCATCTTAAGCAAAAAGATCTTGTGGGTGTTCTTGGCGGAAAATCAACGGTTTCAGAAATACTTAATAAAAAAAGGGCATTAACCCTTAAGCATTTAAATGCGCTATCAGCAAAATTTAATGTAAATCCCTCAACATTTCTTTAATTTTGGGAAGCTGCAAGCAGCTTTCTTGCTTCCAAGCTTTCCAGCCTCGCAGCAGATAGACCTGCCTCCGATCTCCCCCTTTATCAAAGGAGCTTCAGGCTTTCCAGTGGGTGAAAATCACTCGCAGAGCTCTCAGAGTCACAAAGATTTTTTCCTTCAGACAAAAAGAAATAACCCTCTGTGTTCTCTGCGTGCTCGATCGTCAGCGGGCGAGATGGAAAATTGTCTTTCCTGATCCACTGAAAATCCTGAAGGGCTTTTGGGAAAGGGGGGGAAACGGTGCCGGCGATATGGAAATAAAATACGTTCTCAAATTCCCGCCTTCCCAAATTCCGACTTCAATCTTTTCAGTACCAATCCACGAGGCGGAGGCCTTGGATTCGAGAAAATTCACTGGTGTTGTGCGTTACGAGGATGCCTTTATTTGCAATGGCAGTTCCGGCAATCAGTACATCATACGGACCAATGGAATTGCCCTGCTGCTCGAGGTTTGCACGGATGGAAGCTGAAATTCCCGCTTCACTAAAACCAAATGGAAGCAAACTGACAATTGAAGCAAAGTTTTTTAACTGGGTCTGACGTTTTTGAGGAAATGAAGATTTTGCAATACCGACTTCCAATTCAAAGAGGACGATTGAAGGGATACCGATATCTTTTGGCGGCACATCAAAAAGATGGTTTGAAACGTTTCCGATTCCTTTAAAAAAATAGATCAGTGTATTGGTATCGAGTACATACATTCAACCATTCCTTTCTAGATAGGTTCTCTTTCAACATCCTCACCCATCTCTGTTCTTATTTTTTCAGATGAAGGAAGATCACCCCAGGCGCCGGCAATTTCCTTTACCGTTTCAGGCCAGGTTGTTGCTGTTTTTTCCTGAATGCTTTCAGAAATCCACTTGCTCTTTGAAATGCCGGTCTTTTTAACTGCATTGTTCAATTTTTTTTCAGTCTCACTATCCAGATATATCGTAACTTGTCCCATTGCCGTTACCCCTATTTAATAATTAAAACGAACATTTTAGGTAAAATATACTTTATCATATATGTGGTAATTGTCAATGCAGAAAATAATCTCTGTGTCTCAGCGAACTCGAGCAAAGCGGGCGAGACATATTTTATTTCAACGAAATGCGACACAAGTCTTTAGTCCTGCTCTTTTTTTTGATATACAGATAAAATTGTGTTCCACAAGTTTATATAAAGGAGATATTTTAAAATTGAAAATTGAAAACATACTGAATGCCGCAAAAATATCCGGCAGAACATCTTTATCAGAGTACGATTCGAAACGCCTTCTCAAGACCTACGGCATTCCGGTCATTTCAGAAAGGGTTGCAGCCACAGCAGACGATGCTGTCATTGCTGCCGAAAAAACAGGATTTCCAATTGTCCTCAAGGGACTCGGATCTAAATTGTTACATAAAACCGAGATGGGCCTGGTTTATCTGAATCTGAGAGACGCTCAAGACGTTCAATCTGCCGCCAAATCCATCCGGACCGGCGCCGGCAACGACCTGGAAGGTTTTCTGGTTCAGCCGTATGTGAACGCTAAGCGCGAATGGATCGCCGGTCTGTTTCATGATGCACAATTCGGCCCGGTGATCATGTTCGGCGCAGGCGGTATTTTAACGGAAGCTGTTTCAGATATCGCATTCCGTCTGGCCCCGCTTTCTCAGAAAGATGCAGAAAATATGATACAGGAGATCAAGTCGTCTGCGCTGCTCAAGGCTTTCAGGGGTGAAAAAAAGGTAAACACAAACCAGCTCGTTCAAATCCTTACCGGCCTGAGCAATCTTGTCGAAGACCATCCGGAAATTGTCGAGGTCGATATTAATCCGCTTTTGACGACGCCGGACGGCAATCTGACAGCGGTGGATGCCCTGGTGGTGGTTGACCCGAACCCGCTAAAAACGTCCCCTCCCCCGCCGGTGAAGCCTGAAGCAATACGGCCCTTTTTTTATCCCAAATCAATTGCATTTATCGGTGCATCGGCCACCATGGGGAAATGGGGGCATATACTGGTGGCGAATACCAAGAGCGGCACATATGAAGGCAAAATCTATCTGGTGAACCCTAAAGGCGGCACCATTGTAGGTCAAAAAGCCTGTCAAACCATTGATGAAATAGACGCCCCTGTCGATCTTGCAGTGGTGACCATACCGGCAGCGCATGTTATCGATTTAATCCCCCAGATTCAGAAGAAAGGAATCAAAAGCCTGCTGTTGATAACATCCGGGTTTGCTGAAACAGATGCGCATGGGAAAAAGCTCGAACAGGAGCTGGTGGAAACAGCGCGCCGCTCAGGCATACAGATACTCGGTCCCAATACCATGGGCATCTGCAACCCGCATGTGGGCTTGAATTGTACCAGCCTGCCGGTAAGAAATAGACCCGGTTCCACGGCACTGGTGTCTCAATCCGGCAATATGGGAACCCAGTTTCTGGCGTTTGCCGAGCAGCAAGGTATTGGTATCCGCGGTTTTTGCGGCTCCGGCAATGAAGCCATGACCACCATTGAAGACTTTCTAGATGCCTTCGAGTCTGACACCCAGACGCGAACGGTCATGCTTTACATCGAAAGCGTTAAAAACGGAAGGCGTTTTTTTGAAACCGCCAGGCGTCTCGGCAAAAAAAAGCCCATCATCCTCATGAAAGGCGGACAGAGCAAGGCCGGAACAAAAGCCGCAGCCAGTCATACCGGCGCCATGAGCACGGACAGAAGAATATTCAATGCGGTTTGCAAACAGGCCGGTATTGTCAAGGTGGAACAATCCATGGATCTGCTGGATTGTGCGGCCGGCTTTTCATCGCTGCCCCTTCCCAAGGGAAATCGGGCTGCCATCATGACCCTGGGCGGTGGCTGGGGTGTTGTGACCGCCGACCTTTGCAACGAGTATGGAATTGCCGTGCCGGAACTGCCTGCGGACGTTATCCAGCGATTCGACAAACTGCTGCCGGCCTATTGGAGCCGCTCCAATCCCATCGATATAGTGGGTGAACGCGATGATGACTTGCCCATGACCATCATTGAAGAACTTTTAAAATGGGATGGATGCGACGCGGTAATCAATTTGGGGATTATGGGCAGAAAGCATCTTGCGGGATTATACCTGGATGCCGTCCTTCAATCCGACCCGGCTTATGCGCCCGATTTTATAGAAGGCATTCGGCAGTCTCGCGATCAATATGAAATTACATACATCGAAAAAATCGTAACCCTTATGGAAACCTATAAAAAGCCGGTCATCGGTGTATCTTTATTGACAGATAAGCTGGATCGTACCATATATATTGTCAAAGACAGTCCGTACAAGGGGATATTTTACACCACACCGGAACGGGCCGTGAAGACCCTGGCAAAAATGTATGAGTATCAGCAATACGCAGCAATTTAGATGGATGTAAGGAGACAGAGGTCGGACGTCAGAGATCAGAAGTCAGAAAACAGAAGATAGAGGTCAGAGGACGGAAGACAGTATGAGATCCGGATAATAGTCCTGGATTCCGGATCTCATCCCAAAAAGCAGGATGAGTCCGGAATGACGGTGTTTTGCGAATTGCGCTACGGTATGCTTTAAGAATTACGACATTTGCTTCCGCAGGATGGAATTTTTGATTTTCAGGGGGGTCTTGCAGAAAATCAAAATAAAAATCTCCTTAGCGTTCTTCGCGTCTTGAGCGAAGCGGGCGGTGAATAATAAGGCTATCGGCAAAAAGACTATATTCCCCTTCGACTTTAATCATAAACACATACCAGCTATTATGACACAATATAGAAAACAACTCGATATTGAAGTCGGGCATCTCATTAAAAGCCCTTGCAGGAATTGCCCGAATCAGGATGAATTTCCGGGTTGTGCGCAAACCTGTTCTATTTTGAATGACATTCAAATCATTCTGTCGACAACCGTCTCGTGCACGCGAAATTATGGATCGCTGGAATCATTTGCCGCCTCCCAGCAGGGGTGGCACCGAAAATAGGCGGGCCGGAGTGATGGCGCGTTGGAATAACCGCAGAATGCAGATCAAGGAATTTGAAAAGCGGTTTTTGATCTAGTTCCCATGCTCCTGGGTGGGAACGTACAAGATGCACGGCCGCTTGATTTCATTAAAAGAATTGTAACGACACAGAAACATATGAAATCCAAAATAATGTTCCATGGGGTATGCATTCCCACGCAGGAGCATGGGAACGAGCAATGCTTTTTCTTAACCGCCCGCTTCGCTCAAGACGCCAAGAACGCGAAGGATTTTTTCTTTTTTCTGGTCCAAGAGACCCGACCAGGAAAAAACCCCATGCCCTGCGGGCAAAAACCAATGTGCCTAAAGAATAAGGACATTTGCTTCCGCAGGATGGAATTTTTTGATTTTCAGAGGGGTCTTGCTGAAAATCAAAATAAAAATCTCCTTAGCGTTCTTCGCGTCTTTAGCGAAGCGGGCGGTAAATGCTCTTTTGAATTTGAAAATACGTTCCAATACCCCAGTTTAAGCAGATTGTTATGACAACACCTAACCAGAGATCTCTGCCCGGCTACGAAATCACCAATCGCCACGACAATGAATTTGTCGTTCGACCCAGGCATAACATTGACATCGATACGGCCGGGTCCCTGCTCAATGAGCTGAATATTGGAATCCATAAACAAAAAACCCCCGCGTTGATCCTCGATCTTTCCCTTGTCAGCTATCTGGATGAATTCGGTTGCATTACCCTTTCTGAACTCAAAGAGACCGTTCAGCAGCTTAATGGAAAATTTGAAATCATCCATGCCAATCAACACGTCAAAGAAAAATTCGATAAATTTTTAGCGGAACAAGATGCACAATGTGCTGTTCTTTACAAAAAACCGCCAAGCTTTTTTATCAGCCTGGGCGATGCCATCATTCAGGAGCTCTACAATATCCGATTTATGGTTTCATTTTTAGGATCTGTCGTTATTTCTCTCTTTCATGTGGCATCCAACCCAAAATTACTACGCATGGATGATACCCTCCTGGTTATGAAGAAAACCGGTGCTGATGCGCTCCCCATTGTTGCACTTATCAGCTTTCTGCTGGGGCTTATCATGGCGTTTATGTCCGCCATCCAACTTAAACAATTCGGTGCAAACATTTATGTCGCCTCATTGGTTGCGCTTGCGATGATATCGGAACTAGGCCCGATTATGACGGCCATTGTTGTCGCCGGCAGGAGCGGATCTTCTTTTGCAGCTGAAATCGGAACCATGCGAATCTCAGAAGAAATAGATGCTCTCTTTACTATGGGATTTAACCCAACCATTTTTCTGGTAGTCCCAAGAGTCATTGCATCCGTCATTGTGGTCCCGCTTTTAACTCTTTTTTCTGATTTTTTTGCTATTGCAGGCGGCCTGATGGTCGGATTATTTATGCTCGAACTTTCACCTAGTATGTATATTGAGCAGACCTTACAAAGCATTACGCTTTTTGAAGTCATTTGGGGTATGGCAAAAAGTATCGTTTTTGCCCTGCTCATTACATGGACAGGATGCCTTCGGGGCTTTCAAGTCCGGGGCGGCGCCGCTTCGGTGGGCAATGCGGCCACATCCGCGGTGGTCAGCAGCATTTTTCTGATTATCCTGTTCGATTCGATTTTTGCCGTCATACGCTCATACTGGTGATGAAATTGCTGCAATTGAAAGACTGAACATCGAACATTATTTTTGTTGCCAGTATCCGAACAGCTGAGAACAATTTAAAAAACAGATAATATTCCATCTTGAATGTTGAACGTTCGATGTTGAATGTTCGATGTTGA
>CAYTAQ010000087.1:7996-16945 GCA_964435695.1 uncultured Desulfobacterales bacterium
GTTCGATGTTGAATGTTCGATGTTGATTTTTTTTAAATTAACTCTCGTTATAGATCGTCTCCAACGCAAGAGCTGAAAGGCATATGAACTCCGAAACAATCATCAGTGTTAAAAACCTCACAGCCAAGTATGAGGACAATATTATCCTCGACGATATCAGCTTTCATGTGATAAAAGGAGAAATTCTGGTTATAATGGGAACCAGCGGCTGCGGCAAATCAACCTTGCTGAGACATTTGATCGGCCTCATCAAGCCATTTGCCGGCAGCATCGTTGTGGATGGCTATGATATTACCACCGGCGACGAAGAAGCGCTTAGCCAGCTTTTTAAAAAAATTGGTGTGCTGTTTCAGGGGAGTGCGCTTTTCGGATCCATGACCCTTGCAGAAAATATCGCCCTCCCCCTCTTGGAATACACCCGGTTCCCAAAAGATGTCATTGCCAAGCTGGTGCACCTGAAGTTATGCAGGTTCGACTTAGCCGATTACGAGGAATACACGCCGTCTGAAATCAGCGGAGGCATGAAAAAAAGGGCCGGACTGGCACGAGCCCTGGCACTTAGTCCCAAAATTCTCTTTCTTGACGAGCCAACTGCCGGTCTTGACCCGATTAACGCCGCTGAAATCGACGATCTGATCCTCCAGATCAACAGAGAATCAGGCGCCACAGTGGTCGTCGTTACGCATGAACTGGACAGTATTTTTAATATTGCCGACCGGGTCATCATGATCGACAAAGGTAAAAAAGGCATCATCGCGGATGGCGATCCGATTTCCCTGCGGGATCAAAGTGTCAATCCGTTTGTGCGACGGTTTTTTATCAGGAAAAGACAGAATACAGGAGACAGAAGATAGGAGATAGAATACAGAAGTCAGAAGGCAAAAGGCAAAAGACAGAAGACAGTATGAGATCCGGGTAATAGTCCTGGATTCCGGCTCTCCGCTCCGCTGCGGCCGGAATGACGGTTTTTTGCCGGTTGCCGGACAGCTTCTAAACTTATTGATAAATTACGAGTATCTTGAAATAGTATTTTTTTCTGTATTCTGACTTCTGTCTCCTGTATTCTTAAAAACGAAAGATCTGCTCAAAAGCACTAACTTAATAACACAGAAAAATCTGAGTTAAACCTATAAATAAATATTATGGCCACAATTAAAACAAAATTTACAGTTGGATTATTTGTAATCTGTGGTCTGGCCATGGCCATCGTAGCTGTCATATGGCTGGGGATGGCGCACTATTTTGAGGAAGGAAAGTTTTACGCAGCCTATTTTGATGAATCGGTTCAGGGACTGGACAAAGATTCGCCGGTAAAATACAGGGGTGTCTCTATCGGCAGGGTTCGCAGTATCGGCGTTTCGCCGGATGCCAACCTCATCCAGGTCATTCTCAAAATAGAAACCGACATCCAGCTGGACAAAACAATTGTTGCGCAGCTTAAATCCGTCGGAATCACCGGTATCATGTTTGTCGAACTCGAAAAAATAGACACGCATGAACCTTTTTCAACTCAACAGATCAATTTTCCCACCAAATATCCCATCATCAATACCAAGCCGTCCGATATCAAACAATTTTTTGACGCAGTAAACGAGGCGCTGATTGGCTTAAAAGAACTGGATGTCAGCGGCCTTTCCGACGGTCTGAAAACGACATTGGGAAAAATCGATCAAGCCATCGAAGATGCGCAAATACAGCGATTGTCAATGGAAATAAACAAGGCATTGGAGCGGATTCAATTCATTGCCGACACTGAAAAATGGTCCACCGTCATGAACTCACTCGACGCGGCCCTAGTTTCCATAAATTCACTGGCCGGTGACAGCCGCACAGCAGTCACAAACCTGAACACGACCATTGGGCATTTCGATCAAGCAATCATGGATAGTGAGGAAGACATCGGGGCGTTGCTTGCCGATATGAAGTCATCCGTCCAGGAAATAACGTCCCTTGCCCAGAACAGCTCTTTTTTCATTTCAAGATCGAATAAGGAAATCGTGCGATTCATGTCACAGCTCAGCACGGCCTTACAACATTATGAAAAGGCCGGCAAAAATTTGAACAGATTTCTCGAAAGCATCGCTGATCAGCCCTCCCAGTTACTATTTGCCGCGCCCCCTGAAAGGGCTGAAAGCGAAACGGATAAAGGGGACAAGAAATGATTCCCAAAACACATAGTATCATCGTTGTCCTGCTTGTTTTGTTGATCGGATGCTTCAATGTCAAACAACCGCAACCTAAAATCGATTACTACACCCTGGAGTATGACCCGCCTGTCGTCAGCGAGTCACCGGCCCTTCCCTTTATCCTGAAAATGGAACCGTTTTCGACATCCCCGGTTTATGATTCCGCTAGAATTTTATACAGAGAAAAGGCATTCAAAAGAAGTGAATACGCATACCATAAATGGCGGGCCGCCCCCGGAGACCTTATTGCCGCACTGCTGGCAAGGGATTTTGCTGCGACATCCCTCTTTAAGGCCGTTATTTTTTCCGAATCCGTGCCGGCCTATTCACACGTTCTCACCGGAAAAGTTGATGAATTTTACCAGCGTTCGGAAAATGACCATTGGGAAGCCGTGCTTTCAATCAGCATCACCCTCTCAAGTTTTATGACGCACGACATCCATGATGCCGTTCTTTTTCAAAAACGGTTTACGGTCCAGGAAAAATGCAGACAAAAAACACCCGGAAGCTTTGTTGAAGCCATGAGTCGCGCCATGGAGCGGCTGTCCGGGGAAATCATTCGGGAAGTATACAACAGTCTTAAATAATTACGTTTCTCACCGTTTTTTTCCATTCAACTAATTATCAGTTGATGATATAGGGTTCAAGAGGTTGAGGATTCAAGGATTCGAGTGGAAAACTGAACATCGAACATCCAACGTTCAAGTTAGATAAACGCACTGGATTCCGGCTCTCCGCTCCGCTGCGGCCGGAATGACGGTTTGAGCGCCTCATAATTACGGCTTTTTGTGAAAAGCGACTTGGTCTCATCCGTCTGAATGACGGTTTTTGTGAATGCGACTCGCTCTCGTTCGCCGGAATAACGACTTTTTTAAAACGCAACGCTGCACCGTAATTCGTCATCCCGGACGCGTCCTGCGATTTGTTACGGAATTCGTGTTGAATCTCCTCGTTTCTTGCTCGGCGCACAGAAATAATCCTTTCTCACCTTCTATCCAGCCGCGCCACCGATTCAATGTGATAGGTATGCGGAAACATATCCACCGGCTGAACCTCTAAAAGCCGGTATTTCTCTTTCATCATGCTGATATCTCTTGCCAGGGTAGCCGGGTTGCAGGAAACATAAACGATTCGGGCCGGCGCCATTTCAAGCACCTGTTTCACAACATCCTTGTGCATGCCGACCCTGGGTGGGTCGATGACCATGACATCAGGTTTTTCTTTTATTTGCGGAAGACACTTTCCAATGTCCCCTTGGACGAATTGACAGTTGCCAATGCCATTGATTTGGCAGTTTCTCCCGGCATCCTCCACCGCGCTTTCCACTTGCTCTATTCCAATAACCTGCCTGGCTGAATCGGATAAAAAAATTGCAATGGCGCCGGTTCCACTGTATAGATCAAGAACCGTTTCCCCGCCTTGCAGATCGGCATATTTTTTAGCCTGCCGGTAAAGAACCCTTGCCCCGTCTGTGTTGGTTTGAAAAAAAGAATTGGCTGAAATCATAAACGTACAGGAATCAATCGTATCTTTAAGATGATCTTTTCCGGCCAGATTCACTTCATATTCGCCCATAGCAATGGCGGCTTTTCTCGACGTAACATTGTTTACGACGGATACGATTTCAGGGTATTTTTGCGTCAAGCGATGCGCCAAAGGCAATACCTGGTCACGGTCCTCACTAGACGTGATGATATTGACCATCCATTGATCATATGTGAACGAATGACGCAGCATGACAAATCGCCAGAATCCAACGTGACTTCTCAAACCATATACCGCTGCATCGGAGCTTTTGATATACTGCCGCACATCCTCTAAAATATGATTTCCCAAATCCGGCTGCAGCAGACAGGCTGCGGTATCGATGACCTTATAAAACGTCCCCGGAACATGCAATCCCAGAGCAAACGTTCTGTCCGAATTTTCCTGATCCATCTCATCCGGCAGCAACCAGCGTCTATCTGAACAGGAAAATTCCATTTTATTTCTGTATCCGAAAATTTTGCTTGAAGGAATCGTTTCATGAACCTCAATGTCTTTTATCGATCCGATGTGTTCCAGGCTTTCCTGGACATGCTGCCTTTTATAGTGAATTTGCTGTTGGTAATCTAAAAACTGCCATTTGCAACCACCGCAGAACCCACTGTAGCAACACTTGGCCTTAATCCTCAGGGGCGAGGGTGTGATCACTTGATAGACCTTTGCTTCGGCATAGCTTTTCTTTTTTTTAATAATCCTGGCAACAACCACATCTCCGGCAACAGCCTGATCCACAAAAACAGCGAAACCATCTATTTTTGCAATGCCTTTCCCGCCGAATGCCATATTTGTAATTTCAACTTCAATGAGTTGACCTTTTTTAATCGACATTGTACATTTTCCAGACAGTTGGTAATGAAGAGAAATGAAGAACCCTTTTATCACGAAAAGACGAAAAGACGAAAACAAAAAATAACAAATGACAAGCACAATAGCTATCACCTTCCAATCCGACGGATTCATGCTAAAAGGCACGCTTCATCTGCCGCATACTAAACGGCCGCCGCTTGTTGTCGGTTGTCACGGCCTAATGAGCACCGGGGATTCTCCAAAGCAAATCGCGCTGGCCAGGCAATGCAATCATGCAGGTATCGCCTATTTCAGGTTCGACCACCGCGGATGTGGTAAGAGCGATGGTATTCTGGCGGCAGACACTTCGCTTCAGGCGAGATGCAATGATCTTTCGAGCGCATTGCAGACAATCAACTCACGCAACGTGACCGGAGAGGGCATCGCCTTATTCGGCAGCAGCATGGGAGGGGCTGTTTGCCTTGCTTTCGCAGGCACCCACCCTGTTACATCAATCGTTACGGTCGCAGCCCTCTATCAAAGCAAAGGCATCATCGATAACCCGGTCATGAAGCTCTCATTCGATTTATCTGAATACCTGTCAAAGATACAAAACATTTTAATTTTCCATGGCGATCAGGATGAGGTGGTGCCGCTGTCCCATGCAAAAACCATTTATGCCTGTGCCCAAGACCCCAAAAAATTGATCATACAAAAAAATGGGGATCATCGCATGAGCAAAAAATCGCATCAGGAAGCATTTGTCCGTAAGGCTGTGGGGTGGTTTAAGAGAAGTTTTGGTCTGATAAAATGATTATCACTTATATAATTTGCTGACTGCCTGTCCGCGCCACTTTCCTTTTCCCGAGGGTGTTGATATTCCATTATTATCAAGATGTTGAGCGATTTTTTCGAAACTGAGGCCCTCCTTCTCTCTCAGCTTTTTTATGATCTGGAGAGTCTCTTCAAAATCTATGGCGCCTTTTTCAGCTTCAACAGCATCCTGTGGAGATTCAGCTTGGGTTTCTTCCGGCTCAACCTCAATTTCGCTGGTTGCGAAGTCCGCCTCATAACCAGCCAGTTTTTTCAGATAAACCGCAATGCCCTCCATTGCAACCGTTTTTCGCTCTTCCAGCCGCGTAAGTCGCTTTTGATCTTCCGCAATGGTTTCCAGAAGAGATTTAACAGCAGGCAAAACTTTTGCAATCGTTGTATAGGCTTGGTCTGAAGACTGCTGTTTATAGCCTCCTTTTTTCTGTCGATCCATACCGTTTTGCCGATCCATCGGCCGGTACTGTGACGGTTCATAATTTCTTTTGTTCCTGTCATAACGTTTATCTTTCCCTGTACGAAGCCTATGAAGGAAATCGTCCATAAAATACCCCCTTGTTCCTGTGTTTTGAAGTGTTCCCCTGACAGACAAATGCCGGCAGGTTAAAAAATCTCCTCTTTAAAATAATGAAAAAAATTATTAGAGCGTTCGGATCAGACCATATTAGACGTTATCAATCACCCTAAGAAAACTCAAAAAACCTTCAGTATCGTAACGTTATTCTGGCAAACGCTCTAGATGTGACCTGAAATTAATTTCTTGTACGGGTAATAAAAAACAAGAATATTATGGAAGGACAACCTAATTAATTCTAAATCATCACATAGACGGGATGCTTTGTCAACTCAAAACGACACGTCACTGTTTTAAACCTGAGTCGAGAATGCGCTTTTGAAAATGAATTTTATTGTCTTTTCAAATGAGAGGTACAGGATGGGTTGAATGCTTGTCTCGTCATTCCCGCGAAAGCGGGGATCCAGCGATATTGCCCGGATTTTTAAGAAACAATAGTCAGTTCGGCTAATTCTCTGATTTTACTGGCGCGCCCGGCCCGATTCGAACGGGCGACCTACGGATTCGTAGTCCGGTACTCTATCCACTGAGCTACGGGCGCTAAAGAAATTTATTTGAATTTGGATTGCGTTTTAAGATATAGATCCTGTTATGTCAATAATTAATCGAACAACGGAATTCAATCATACCAAATACATGGGAATTGCCATTGAGGAGGCGCACAAGGCGGAACAACAAGGAGAAGTGCCGGTGGGCGCCGTATTGATCGACGCAAATGGGAGCGTGCTTGCAGCCGCCCATAATCAAACCATTCATCAATGCGATCCCAGCGCACATGCAGAGATACTCGTGCTAAGGCAAGCGTCCCAAAAAATACAAAATTACCGTTTGTTAAGCACCACGCTATATGCTACGGTCGAGCCCTGCTTCATGTGTATGGGCGCGATTGTTCATGCTCGCATAGCGAGGCTTGTTTTCGGGGCACAGGATCCAAAATGGGGCGCTGCCGGCTCCCTTTATAATTTTGCGGATGATGCCCGGCTGAATCACCAGTTGGAAGTTATCGGTGGTATATGCGAAGCATTATGCAGAACGCTGATACAGGAGTTTTTCAGTAAACGGCGGCCGTCTAAATCCCCCTAAATCCCCCTTTTCCAAAGAGGGACTTGTTTTGGGTTGTTTTGTTTTCCCGCTTTGAAATCCCCCTAAAGAGGCTGTCTCGTAACTCGTCATCCCGGCCAAGTCCCGCGATTTGGCATGGGTTTTGACAAATCGCGGGACGCGAGCCGGGATCCAGAAACTAACTGAAATTATAGGTCAAACTGAAATTATTGACTTGCCATGGATAGCGCTAAAGCTTCACTTCGTGCCCGCATCTCAAGCCCGTCCTCGACTCGATTGGGGATCCGGAATGACGGCTTTTTGCCGGTTGTTGGACAGCCTCTAAATCCCCCTTTCCCAAAGAGGGACTTGCTTTGGGTTACTTCGTTTTCCCGCTTTGGAAAAGCGTAAGCTATTAGCCTTTACTTCTCGTTCCCCCCTTTTCCAAAGGGGGGCCAGGGGGGATTTTACCTCTAGCTGAAACTCAACCCGCGGAGCGAATGGGCTCAGAAAGCCCCTCAAAGGAACCGAAATAACGAATTGAAATCCTAATCAGCTTGAAATAACAAATTACGATTGTTAAGCATCCAGCCATATGCTACGTTTAGTACCTGTCTCAGGTTTGATGCTTTTTAGATTTTAGGTCCTGATCTCCATGTGGGTCGGGATTTTTCAATACGCAATTAACAAGGAGTTCAAGGTGGCTAATATTGTTGTCGTTGGAACCCAATGGGGTGATGAAGGAAAAGGGAAAATCGTAGATCTATTGGCGGCGGATGCCGACGCTGTGGTGCGGTTTCAGGGCGGAAATAACGCCGGGCATACCATGGTTGTTGATGGCGAGCAATTCATCAGCCATCTGGTCCCATCCGGCATTCTACAGCACAAAAAATGCTACATCGGAAACGGCCTGGTAGTGGACCCTGAAGTTCTGATCCATGAAATCGATTACCTGGAAAACCATGGGGTATCTGCGGGGCCGGAACAGATTAAAATCAGTGAAAAAGCCCATGTCATCATGCCCTATCACAAACATATCGACCATGCCAGGGAGGCAAAAAAAGGCGACAAAAAAATCGGCACCACCGGTCGCGGCATCGGCCCCTGTTACGAAGACAAATCCACGCGAAGGGGCATCCGATTTGCTGAATTGATAGAGCCTGAAATCTTTGCTGAAAATGTCAGAACCATTCTTGAAGAAAAAAATTTCTATCTTGAAAACTATCTGTCTGCAAAAGGATTGAATGCCGATGAAATTATCGAGCAGTACAGTGATTATGCCAAAAGACTTAAACCATATGTTGCCAACATCTCCATAGAACTTTTCGATTCCATCAAGGCAGGGAAAAAAATTCTGTTCGAGGGCGCCCAGGGGACGCACCTGGATATCGACCATGGCACCTATCCCTATGTCACGTCCTCCAATACGGTTTCAGGCAATGCCTGCTGCGGTTCCGGTGTCGGCCCCAAGACGATATCCGGGGTAATCGGCATTGTAAAGGCCTATACAACCCGCGTCGGACGCGGGCCTTTCCCGTCTGAGCTGTTTGATGAAATCGGCGACAGGATTCAAAAAAAGGGAGCGGAATTCGGCGCCACAACCGGCAGGAAAAGACGCTGCGGATGGCTGGATACGGTACTGCTGAAAAACTCGGTACGCCTGAACAGCTTGACAGGACTTGCCATCACCAAGCTGGATATTCTGGATGGACTGGAAACACTGAAAATTTGCACCGGGTATCAACACAACGGCACGATATTGAATGATTTCCCTGCAAGTCTCAAAGTTCTGGGAGAATGCAAACCCATATACGAGACCCTGCCTGGATGGCAGGAGGATATATCCGGCATTCGAAATTATGATGCTTTGCCGAAAAACACAAAGGCATATCTCAAACGAATAGAAGAATTGACTGAAACAAAGGTTCAAATCGTGTCCGTCGGACCGGGACGCGAGGAAACCATGGTATTGGAGAATCCCTTTAA
>CAYTAQ010000088.1:0-16843 GCA_964435695.1 uncultured Desulfobacterales bacterium
TCGTCCCTTCTGGAGCTTTTGCCAGAATAATGTTTCGATCATTATTCAAACTTATAAAGATAATACATTTTGGAAATATTCACAAGCTAAAATCAGATTTTCAGCAATTAATGGAAGGTTTAAGAAAGGATTGTACGACGAGTGGAACTGAAAAAATATAAAATCGTAATAGGTCCTATAGGACTTATAAGACCTATGTTTGTCCTATACGTCCTATTCCCAAATGATTTTTTTCAGTTGAGGATATATTTTTCCGGGTTAACGGGAACGCCGTTGAGGTGAACCTCATAATGGAGATGGGGACCTGTGCTTCGTCCGGTATTGCCCATGAGAGCGATAGGATCGCCCCGTTGAACTTTTTCACCCCGCGTCTTCAGTACTTTGCCGAGATGACCGTAGCGGGTGATCAACCCATGACCATGATCAATGACGAGAAGCTCTCCCATAAAACCTTTTTTACCCACAAACTTAACCAGGCCGTCGGCCGGTGCAATAATGTCGGTACCCTTCTGATTGGCGATATCGAGTCCTTTATGAAATTCTCTCCGGCCTGTAAAAGGCGATATCCGGTATCCGAACGAGGAGGTCTTCCATCCTTTTGTGGGGCGTATGGCGGGTGTACAGGCCAGTAAATTCTTTTGCCCTTCAAGGGCTTCGAGCAACGAAGAAAACCCTTTCTTTTGATTGATTGAAGCAACTTCCAGCTGTGCTACCTGAGTATGCATCTCCCGGATGAGGCTGCTCTGCCGGTTGCTGAGGTCTGAATTCGGTGCCAGGTCTTCCGGCATGGATCCCCCCACGCCGAAAAAATTGTCCTGCTCTTCCAGTGGATTGAGATTTGCAATAATTCGAATCTTTTCTTCAAAATTATTGAGCGTAACAAGCTGTGCTTTCAGCGTATTGATTTCCGATGTAAAATTTTGAATCTGCGCATGTTGACCGGCGATGAGATCCTGCTGCTCTAAAATCTTTTGCTCAAGCGATTTCGAGGCGCAGTATGTATTTATAACCCGATGATAATCATAAATAAAATAACCGATACCCAGCAGAAATACAAAACCCATCAGCACGAAAAAGCGACAGAGAAGACTGGGCAGAGAAATCTGTCTCGTTTTGGTACCGGTATTGCTTAAAATAAAAAAAGATACCTTTTTCATAAGCTCTGATCCCGACGGGCAATGGTTATCGTTAGCGAAAGTTTCCTCTGCGTCTCAGCGGGTGTGCAATTATAAATATATCAATTGAAATCAAACAGTTAATAGGACACTGGCCTGCAACAATGAGAATCTGTTATCACGAATGACATGGCTTGTCAAGCACCGGATACTAGAGGCTTGACAACCCATATGGATCGAAGCTGTTATACCTAACCCTAAAAAACCGGAACCACAAAGGCACAAAGAACACAAAGGTTTTTTCTTTCTTTTATCCTTTGTGTCTTTGTGGTTGAAAGACTGCGGCATAAACTACATAAGACCCAGTTTGAATTTTAAGGATTTGAGCGTGTTCAGCATCAGCATGGTAATGGTCATGGGCCCGACGCCACCCGGCACCGGTGTAATATAGCCGGCGATCTCCTTGGCTGCATCGAAATCAACATCGCCTTTGAGCACAGCGACCATTTTGCTTGGGTCTTTTTTGCTCGGTTTTTCACCGACTCTGTTGACCCCGACATCGATGACGCATGCGCCGGGTTTAATCCACTCCGGCTTGACCAAATCGGGGACACCCGCCGCAACAATCAGAATATCCGCACGTTTGCAATGGGCTGCCAAATCTTTGGTTCGGGTATGAACCACCGTCACGGTGGCGTTTGCACCCGGGCCTTTCTGCAGCATCATATTGGCAATCGGTTTCCCCACGATATTTGAACGTCCCACCACAACCACTTCGGCGCCACTCGTTTCCACGCCGGATCTAACGATCATTTCCTGAATACCGAAAGGCGTGCAGGGTGGAAATTTTACTTCTGCCCCCCCAATCATTAAACGCCCCACATTGACCGGATGGAATCCATCGACATCTTTGTCCGGATCAATGGCATTCAATACCTTCTTTTCATTAATATGCTTGGGAAGCGGCAATTGAACTAAAATCCCGTTAATGGAATCATCTTTATTGTATTTATCAATCAGGGCCAATAAATCTTCTTCCGTAATATCAACGGACTGACTGTCCTGAACCTCCTTAAATCCAACTCTGTGCGCTGTTTTGATCTTCAGCGTAACATAAGATATGGATGCTGGGTTTTCTCCAACCAAAATGGTAACCAGACCGGGAACAACCCCGTGTTGCTCTTTAATCGCAGCCACCTCTGCTGTAATTTCCTCGAGAATTTCCTCCCGGATTTCGGTTCCCTTGATTAGCTTTGCCGACATGTTGACCCTCCTTTCATATGCGTTGGTATTGTATGGTTGAACCCGATTCTTATTCCAATAAAAACACCATGTCAATAAAGAGCTGGCGTCACACTGCAAACGGGGTTTGCATGAGCCCGGATGTTTCATCCAGGCCGAACAGGATGTTCATATTTTGAACAGCTTGACCGGCTGCGCCTTTAACAAGATTGTCAATGGCGGATATCAGGATAATCCTATTCCGCTGTTCGTCCACTTTGAATCCGATATCACAGTAATTGGTATGACTGACATGGCGCGTGTCCGGCATGCGCCCGCCATCAGCAAGGCGAACAAATGGATGATTGCTGTAAAACAATGACAGGCATTCGCCGACATCATCAGCTTTCACTTGGTCGGATAGTGTTGCGTATATGGTTGTCAACATGCCGCGCGACATGGGAACCAGATGCGGAACAAATGTGACGCCCGCTGTTTTCCCAGCCTCACGGCTCAATACCATATCGATTTCCGGATTATGACGATGCCCCGCCACTTTATAAGCTTTAAAAGATTCGTCGACCTCGCAATACTGAGATGTCATGGACAAAGATCTGCCTGCACCGCTGACACCCGACTTGGCGTCGATAATAATCGTTTCCGTCATGATCATATTCTGTCGGACCAGCGGGATAAGAGGCAGCAAGGCACTGGTCGGGTAACAGCCGGGATTTCCGATGAGCCTCGCTGTCTTTATGTTTTCCCTATAAATTTCACATAGTCCGTAAACCGCTTCCGCACACAGTTCCTTTGATGTATGGGGCTGATAGGTTGCCTCATATATCGACGCATCATTAAAACGGAAGTCCGCCGACAGATCGATGACCTTTTTATTGCACCTAATGAGCTCGGGCGCAATTTTCATGGGAATCTTGTGCGGCAGGGCAGTAAAAATCACATCGCATTGATTTGCTAAACGCTCAATTGAAATCTCTTCGCATACGAGGGTCACGATACCGGACATGGCCGGGTACACATGATCGAACCGCGTCCCCGCGAATTGGCGGGATGTCAAGACAGTCAATTCCGCACCGGAGTGACCGGACAGCAGTCTCACAAGCTCTGCGCCGGCATATCCCGTGGCGCCTACAACACCTGCTCTAATCATTTATTACCCCTTCAAGGTTGACGGTTTCTCAAAAAGTCACAATAATCGGCAGTTCTTCTTCCGTTTCGTTGGGACAAGGGGGCCAAGGGGTCCAGGATTCAAGGATTCAAGTGTTTGTTTTCCAGGGCTTTGATCATCGCCTTCAGCATGCGCTCGACATCCCGATCTCCGCTCATAACTTTTTGTTACTTTTAAACATTCCACCCGAACCCTGGAACCCTGGAATCCTTGAATCCTTAATTTGGATCAACTCTTTTGAAGATGATCCAAAGAATCTATTCCCTCTTTTTTATATCGGCCGCAAGCTCCTTTAAAATCGCGACAACGTTGCGCCCTCTTTCCCGGGCGATACGATGGGCTTCATCCACCAGGGCCGACGCCAGTCGTTCCATCTGCCCCTCGGCAGGAAGCGGGAAACCTTTTTTCTGGTACTGCCACATTAAAAGGCGCGCCGCCATTTTCTTTTCCTGCTGTCTGATAAATCCCAGCACGCGTTTGTCATGCTCCCCGGCAAATCCTTAAAACAATATTTTCCAGAACGGATGCAGGTGAATGGCCTGTGGATTTGAGCAGGCCATCTGCATTGCTGAGCGTCTCGACAATATAGAGCAAATCATCCTTGGTGAATCCTTCCGCCTTTTGCATTGATTTATAAATCGGATAGGGATTCTTCGGGTTCTGCGCAATCAACAAATCCGTCCGGGGTGTGTCTTTCTTCGTTTTGGGTTTCTTTTTCTCCGGTTTGACAGGATGTATGAAACCGCTTTTTATTGAAATCTTTTCCCAGTTTTCCAGTTGGTGAAGAAATTTATTATCGTGGTCCATAATCATCGGTAAAACCGACTTTTGGAAATAATGATAGGAAACACCGGCATGCCACTGGCCACGGGGCAATTTGTCAGCAAATGTTTTGATTACAAGAAGCCGCCGAACCTGATTGACCAGCGCCGTCAATATCTGGAGTGGATGAGATCCTCCGGAAAGGAGGGACTTCAAGTAAAACAGCGCATCATCGATATTTTTATCGGTTACGGCATTGGTGAACTCGAAGATGGGATCCTGTTTTGTCCGCTTCACCACAAACAATACATCCGGCTCGGTGATTTCTTGCCTTTCTCCGACAAAATCAATGAGCTTGCTGAGATTATCGGAAAAGGTTCTGAGGTCAAAGCCGGTCATTTCACAGAGGGAAGTATAGGCAGGCCCACTTATTTTCTTATTGTTTTTGCCCAGGATCTCTTCCTTTTTCAGGGCCAGAACGGAATTCCGGACAACCTTATCCGCCTGGCGTTCGCTTTTTGGGACAGCGCAATCCACAACCACGCCGATGTCATTGATGACCTTGAAAAGGCGGCGGCGCTTATCAACCATCTCAGCGGTGATAATCAGGCAATGGTTCCGAGGAAATCCATGTTCCAGGGCTTCAACCAGCATGTCGGACATGTCCGGCGATTCCGGGATGCTCGCTGAATGATCCATTTCAAATGATTGTTTTTCAGATTCGAGACGTCCGGCTTCATCTTGTTTTGAAAAAAAAATATCGGAATCCAGAAGCGCGACAACCTTCATGCCCCCTAAAAGCGAATAGGTATTGAGCTGCCGGACCGCATCCAGGATATTTTCTCGACTGCCCTCAAATGCCTCATAGTGAAATTTTCTATTCAGGGTCGGAACCACTTCCTCCAAAAGCATTTCAAGCGCTGACTTATAGATAAATTCTTCTCCGAAGAACAGATATACGGGGGCCGGAGACAACTCTTTCTGCTTGACGAGCTCTTTTAGGTAAGCTTCGAATTCTTTATGCTGAATGACCGCCATTTCACAAATCCTGAGAAACCGAAACCACAAAGACACAAAGGGCACAAAGGGTTTTCTTTCCCTTTATCCTCTGTGCATTTTGTGGTCGAAAAAGGTTGGTCATAAATTGCATGAAAATTATGTTTATTCCGGCATTTTTTTGAAAAGCAGGTGATAAACAAAAATTAAAATTCCGATGGTAATGGCGCTGTCGGCAATGTTAAATGACGGCCAGTGAAGACCCATGATATGAAAATCAAGAAAGTCCACGACCTTGCCGATACGAATTCTATCCGCGATGTTCCCCAGGGCACCGCCAAGAATGAGCGACAAACCGATTTTCAATAAAATTTGGCTGGGAGGTGTTCTTGAATAAACATACAGGACAAGACACACAGCCACGAGTGATGCCGCGAGGAAAAAGATTTGCTGATATCCGGAACCATTTCCTGACAGAAACCCGAAGGCTCCGCCGGTGTTGTAAATATGCGTCAGATTAAAAAAACCGGGAATCACCGAAATTGTATGATAGGCCGGTATGGTTGAAACAATGAGCGCCTTTACCAGCTGATCCAAAGCGACAAGAATGCCGGCAAGAAGGATCAATCCGGCATAATTTTTTAGAGGGAACCCCGAAATCCGGTTTTCTTCTTGTTCACGCATTATTAATTTCTGCTATTGCATCCGCACATCGCTGACAGAGGGATGGGTGTTCCTGACCCATTCCCACGGACGGTTCATGCATCCAGCACCTTTCACACTTATCGCCCCTGGCGGATCCCACGATAATCTTAAGGTCTTCCATTGTTTCACTCACATAAGCGTCTGCTCCAGGCGGCGCCTGGGTCAGCGTTGCCTGAGAAACAATAAAGATGGAATGCAGCTCATCGGCATAAGGGCTTAATTTTGCATAGAGCGCCTCCCCTACAGACAACGTTACGGCCGCATCGAGCGGATGTCCGATCATTTTCTGATTTCTGGCTTCTTCCAGCGCCTTGGTGACTTCTCCGCGGACGGCCAACAGAAGCTCCCATCTTCCTGCCAGATCCGCATCCCGCCATGCTTCCGAATACGTCGGCAGATCCGCCAGATGGACATTTTCAGGCTGCTGGGAATATTTCGGCATATGCCGCCATATCTCTTCTGATGTAAAAGACAGAATCGGCGCCATGAGCCTCGCCATAGCTTCCAGTTGAATATGCATAACGGTCTGGGCGGATCGTCTTGCCAGTGACCCGGAGGGTGAGGTATAGAGCCTGTCTTTGAGAACATCCAGGTAAAACGCTGAAAGGTCAACCGAACAATAGTTATACAAGGCATGATAAACAATATGAAACTCATAGGTATCATATGCCTTGCGCGTTTTTTGAATGAGTTCCTGTAGCCGGTGAAGGGCAAATCGGTCAATCTCGGGCATTGATTCATATGGCGTCCGGTCATTTTCAGGATCAAAATCATAGAGGTTGCCCAGTATAAACCGGCTGGTATTTCGAATGCGTCGATAGGCATCACTTAACTGTTTGAGGATGTTATCGGAAATCCGGATATCATCCCGGTAATCCGCCGCCGCAACCCATAACCTTAAGATTTCAGCGCCGTATTTATCGATGACTTTTTTCGGTGCAATAACGTTTCCAACGGATTTGGACATTTTCCTCCCGTTGGCGTCAACAACGAATCCGTGGGTCAATACAGAACGGTACGGCGCCCTGCCCCTTGTTCCCACAGCGGTCAACAGGGAACTGTGAAACCAGCCCCGGTGCTGGTCGCTTCCTTCGAGATAAAGATCCGCCGGCCATCTGAGATAGTCTCGATCTTCCAGCACAGCCGCATGGCTCACACCGGAGTCGAACCAGACATCCAGAATATCCGTTTCCTTAATAAACCGGTCGTTCCCGCAGGACAGGCATCGTGTGTCTTTTGGAAGCAGTTCATCGACACGCTTTTCGAACCAGACATCTGCGCCGTATTCTTCAAAAAGCGTGAAAACCCGGTCGATGATGTCCTGGTTTACATAAAGGGCTCCACACGCATCGCAATAAAATACCGCTATGGGGACACCCCAGGCCCGTTGCCGCGATATGCACCAGTCCGGCCGGTTTTCAATCATACCGTAAATCCGGTCTCTGCCCCAGTGGGGAATCCACTCGACTTGATCTATGGCCCGGAGGGACTTTTCACGTAACCCGGTTCCGTCCATGGATATAAACCACTGCGGGGTCGCCCGGAAAATAACCGGTTTCTTGCATCGCCAACAATGTGGATATGCATGTTCGATGGTTTCTTTTGCCAGTAATGCTCCTGCTTCATTCAATTTATCGGTGATGGCATCATTGGTTTTAAATACAAATCCGCCTTTAAAATAGGCCACGTCATCGGAAAAATTGCCGTTATCGTCGACAGGTGAATAGGCATCGATCCCATAAGCAAGTCCAACCTCATAGTCTTCCCGGCCATGACCGGGGGCTGTGTGCACGCAACCCGTACCGGCTTCCAGCGTAACATGGTTCCCCAGTATCAAAAGGGATTCACGATCATAGAATGGGTGGCGGCATTTTTTCTTTTCCAGTTGTGCCGCATCGATTTCAGAGAGAATCGTATAATCGGAAATCCCGAAGGTCATCATGCAGTTCTCAACCAGATCTCTGGCGAGGATATAGACCTCGTCATTCCCGACGTCGACGGCTGCGTAAACAAAGTCGGGGTGCAGGGCAATGGCCAGATTTGCCGGAATGGTCCAGGGGGTTGTGGTCCAAATAACTACCGATACGTTCTTTCCTTTCAAGGCCGGAAATGTTTCATCCAGTCGATCCATCATGGCAAATTTAACATAAATAGACGGTGAAGACACATCATAATATTCGATTTCCGCTTCCGCCAGCGCTGTCTGACATGTACAACACCAGTGAATCGGTTTTTTGCTCCTGAACAAGCTTCCGTCAAGCCCGAACTTCAGACATTCGGTGGCAATGATGGCCTCATACCTGTATTTCATGGTTAGATAAGGGTTGTCCCATTCTCCCAATACGCCCAGTCGTTTAAATTCCTCGCGTTGAATATCAATATATTTCTCAGCGTACTTTCTGCATTCCCGCCGGAACTCCGCCTGTGAAAGCACTTTTTTCTTTTCTCCCATCTCCTTGTCGACGTTATGTTCGATGGGCAGCCCGTGACAATCCCATCCCGGAACATAAACAGCATTATATCCCGCCATCTGCTTGGATCGGACAATGATATCCTTCAGTATCTTATTCAAAGCCGTACCCATATGAATGTTGCCGTTGGCGTAAGGCGGGCCGTCGTGCAGGATGAACAGTTCACGGTTTTTTGCGACTTCCCGCAGTTGATTATAGAATTTTGTCCTATCCCATTCCTTTATCTGCTCAGGTTCCCTGACGACCAGATTCGCCTTCATGGGAAACTTGGTTTGCGGAAGATTCAGTGTTTTCTTATAATCCATCAATGCCTCCATTAATAAACATTGCTGCGCAATCTTTATCTATGATTTTTTGCCATAGCGTACAGCACAAAAGATTTAAAATATATACGCTCGGCAGCACTCCTTCTTGAATGTTGAACGTTGGATGTTCGATGCTGGATCCTGGTTGCCGGATACTTGAAAACCCGCATACCATCGGCAGTTGTACCTGCAAGCATCCAGTATCCGGAAACCAGTATCAAGGATCACGCGATGACAGCAAGGTTTTTTTCGAGACAGCATTATCACCCACCCTTCACGGTTGATCCAACGGCCAGATAGGTAAACCCCTTTTGAACGATGGCTTCATAGTCCGGTATCATCCGCCGCCCGTCGATAATCAAATAGGGGGGAAACACCGTATCTTCAATGGTTCGCGAGAGGCCTCTGAATTCTTCGCAGTCTGAAGAAATAAATAATGCATCCGTTCCTTCCAACGCCGATTTCGCCGAATCATAATAAGATATTTTCTCGAACAGCACATTCTTTGAAGGGGAAAAATTGATCTTTGCCGCATCGTTGGCCAATGGGTCATACGCCTTTATGGTGGCTACGCCTTTTCCGAGCAGGGATTCAATCACCTTAATGGATGACGCATCCCGCATATCATTGGTATTTTTCTTAAAAGCAAGCCCCAGAACCGCAACAGCCTTATTGTTGAACTGAAAGCCCGCTTCGGTGATTGCGCGGTCCACAAGATAAACTTTCTGACGTTCATTGACCTCAAATGAGGCCTCCAGCATTTTGGTATTCACATTCAGGGTGCGCAACTGATAAATCAACGACGCAATATCTTTGCCAAAACAACTTCCGCCCGCGCCGTTGCTTACAAACGATCCCCAGGTGCTGATGCGATCGTCCGACGTAACCCCGAGTCTCAGATCATCGATGTTCATGCCGGGTATCTTTTCGCCGAGCTTTGCGCCCACACCGTTCCAGAAAGATATGTATGTCAACAACATCGTGTTGGCCACATACTTGATGGCTTCGGCTGTTTCAGGTGTTGTTTCGATGTATTTCGTTTGAACATGATGAACAAATTTTGAATAGATGCGCCGCAGGATGATAAAATCTTCCTCAACTTCACACCCGACGACAATTCTGTCCGGCTTTCTGGCCTCCGGAACCGCTGTTCCTTCCGCTAGAAATTCAGGATTGGATGCTACACCAAAATTCTCGACATGATGCCTGTCCAGAACCGATTTCAGATGTTTAGCCGTACCGATTGGAACGGTGCTCTTATTGACGACAACAACCCGACGATGGTCCTTGCGACCAGCCAGCTTCTCTCCAATCTCTTCCAGCGCGGCATCGTAAAATGTTAAATTGGTGGACCCGTCAATATTGGGCGGGGTCGGCAAACACAGGAATATCACATCAGCCCCTTCAATAATAGCCGCCAGGTCTGTTGAGAAAAACAAATGCTTGCCGTGTACTTTTCGAATGACATCGGTTAAACCGGGTTCATTGACATATTGGATGATCTGTTCCGCGGTTCCGCTGCAAAAAGCCGCTATTTTGCTTTCATCGTTGTCGTAAGCATATACCTCATGACCGAATTCCGAACAGACCGCCGCATGCACCAGTCCCACATATCCTGTTCCTGCTACAATGATCCTCATGCTTTCCCCCGTATCGATTTTTTACGAATTCATCAAAATTGGATTATATATATTAATTTAATGTAATAGACAAGAAAAGATTGGCATTTGCTGCCATGGCGATGTATATGATATCATGTGTAATCGGTGGTGTGCGAAGAGCCCTTTTATCACGAAAGCACGAAAGGATGAAAGCACGAAAAAAACATAAATTGAAAATTTCGTGTTTTCGTGATTGTTTTTATTGTTGTGGTTTTTCACTCGGCCCTTTGAATGCTGGACTCCTTGGACCCTTTTTCTTCTATTATATGGTCAAGGCGATCCTGCTTATGAAGCTGTAAGCATCATTGAACCCATTAAGATATTACCATGTTCAAACGTTTACCCAATTTCAGCGTGCTGCTTTCCGGCCTACTGACGGCTCAGGGGATTGCATCTGTTCAGGTCTATCTCAGCAATAGGGAAATATATGATCGGCTTGTCGCAATCGCCCAATCGGGTTATCTGAACATTCCCAACCAAAATCTTATGGAAATGCTGAGAAGCTGGCGTCCGGCACTCGGCGGAGGTCTTTTTTTTACGCTCAGCATCGGTGCCGGTGTGACCTTGCTGACCTTTGTTTTCCTATGGAGTTGGGAAACCCTGTGTTCAGAAAGCAAAGCGGCATTGTATATATTGCTGATCCTCTGGCTGGCGATACTGGCCGGGATCAATCAAAACGGTTTGGTTCTGATGCCGTCCTTATATTTTCTCCTCATCCCATGGGTCGTCTACTGCGTATATAGACGGTCACACCGCATCAAGCCTGTCCATGGCGCGGGTCTGCAGGCGCTAGGCCACCTGGCGTGCATTGCCGTCCTTGCGCTGATATGGTCTACACAGGCCCACAACGGCATGTTTATCACGATTCGAGACAATCTCCTCCTGGAAAATCCCGTCGGCGTATCGATCAACAATTTTTACTATGCATACACCCATTACAGCGCAGAAACCATCGGTTCATTGCGCCAAAAATTGTTCAAAACGTATTGTTTTTCGAATGATGCCGGGGCATATGAAAATGTACATTTGGAAAGTGTTTTATCCGGTTACGGTTACCTGCGGACAGCGACAAAGCACAGGGCCGACATCCGGATCATCCGGACGAATGATCACCTGGTTTTTCTGGGCAGGGGAGACAAAACGCTCATTGAAACGTCTGTAAGGGATTTTTTTAAAAACCCTGAGAATATTTTAATAAAAGTTTCCCAGAAAGACGACCGGGCCTTCTTTTTTCGACGCACGATCTTCTTTTCCCTGTTGATTGCATTTCCCATCACGCTCTATTGGCTGCTGCATGCATTTTTAAATCTCGGCATGTCCTTTTTCTTTTCTCAAAAAAGAGCTTCTTTCATAAGCACATTCATCTGTTTTGTCGTGGGCGCCGCCCTCATCGTTCCGGTTCACTGGGGAAGAAACAGGGAAATCGATATGGATCAGTTACCGGCCCTGTTGGCCGGGAAAATCTGGCAGGATCAGGTCGCCGGCCTGAAAACCATCACCAAAAAAAATTTGGAGATAACAACCATCGCCACCTATCGCCATTTGATGGAGAGCCCGCACATACCCGTTCAATACTGGCTGGCGCAGGCATTGGGTAAAAGCAGGCAGCCCCAAACCTATCAAGATCTGCTGGTGCTCCTGCATGCATCTCATCCGAACGTCGTTTGCCAGGCGCTTTACAGCATTGGGAAAAGAGGCAATTCCGGCGCCATCCAAATAATTCTTGATATCATTGATACCTCCGACCACTGGTATGTCCTGCGCTATGCATACCATGCACTAAGGAACTTGGGATGGAAACCCCGGCGATCGATCTGAAAACAGTGGGGCTTGCGCTGGCAGCCGTTCTTCTCGTCGAATGGGGGACAAATGCCGCCGTTCACCATGTCGCACTTCCGCCCATGCTGATTTTAGGGGCGGCAAGATCTCTTGAGATAGCCGCTTTCATAAGCATTGCTTTGTTTTTTGGAGATCATGGCATCACGGCCCTCGGCATCCATACAAACCGATTGCTTATGGGGCTGAAAAAAGGAATTCTGTGGTCCATCGGCTTCGGGATTCTCGTGGGTATGGCTTTCGGGATACTTTTTTTCAGCGGCATCAATCCCTTGCACCTCATGAAAACAGACAGCCCCTCCGTTCCCTATAAAATTCTGCTGTTCTTTCTTGTCGGTGGACTGGTCAGTCCCATCGCAGAGGAAATATTTTTTAGGGGCATTCTCTATGGTTTTTTCAGAAGATGGGGCATGGGGGCGGCCATCCTGATCAGCACGCTTCTATTTGTCATGGCCCACACAACATCAAGCAGAATTCCCGTTCCCCAGGCCATCGGCGGTATACTATTCGCCGTCGCCTATGAAAAAGAAAAAAATCTTGTCGTACCAATGGTTATTCATATATCGGGAAACCTGGCGATATTCATAATTTCCTTGGTTTCTCAGTAAGCCTTCCACCTACGATAAAAGGCTTACTGAGAAACCAAGGAAATTATATTGATAAAACACCCTCTCTCTCCGCCAAAACCGGCATCGTCGCTTTCAGACGGAACCTCCGGCGGAATGTATTCTCCCTCAGGATAATCCGCACCATTTGAGACTCCGACGGCATCCAAATCAAAACCGGCACTGCCATAGGTTGGATAAGGGTCATAAACCGGTTTTCCCAGGCCGTCCAAACAGGTTCCATCACCGACGATGTCTATCAGCCGCACATGGGTAACGGCGGAGAGATCGACCATGCCTGAAATCACTTCAGGTCGATCCGAAAGCGCATCGAGGTCAAATGGTGTCCCATAACCTTGTCTGTATTTTCCAGCCAATCCGTCCACATCCGTCGGGTTTGTGTTGCCGAAGCCTGTAACCGGATCCGATGTCAAGGATACATTGTCGAAACGGACAAAATCCTTGCCGTTGGAGGACACCTCCACATAGGCCAACTCCAGGTAGGTGTCACTGAATGAATTTTCAAATACGGCAAAATCCCAGCCTTCTCCATTATTAATGGGTGGGTCGAAAATGAGTGTAATCATCCCTCCGTCGCCCAGTGAAACAACATCAAATGAATTCCCCTCAGCCTTTCCCAAAGCGTTTAAAGGCGTCTGCCAGGTTTCGTCAACATTCCCGCCCGGCGCATAATCGATCATGCCTGTGGCCCACGAAATAAAGGCCACATCATCCATATAGATAGCATGCGAGCCGGCCTCCCCGGCCGCAGGCGCATAGGGTCCTGCCCAGGCTGGATTGAAGGTCGAACATACAATCACAAGAAAAAAGGCTGCATAAAATTTCATATTCAATTTAAAACACCCATTCCATTCCCCCGTAAACACCTCTTCCGGGCATGGTGTAATACCGTTCGCTGTAGGCATAGGTGGCGTACAGCGTATCGAACATGTTGTTGATACCGGCAAAAAATTTGTAGTTCCTGTGCTGATAGCTCACTTTTCCGTCAAACACGCTGTAGGCATCCAGTTTCTCATAGCGCTTATTATCCGTATCGTTTCCATCATATCTCGAGCCGACAAAGGTTCCGGTTAGCGACAGGTTGAAGCCATCAAAGGCAGTCCATTCAACTCCCGCGGAACCTTTGTGCCTGGGCACCAGGGGAATTTCGGTACCGGTTCCTTCAAACGTTGCCTCAGTATGGCTGTAATTTCCCCATAAAAAAACAGCTTTGGTCCAATAAAATTTCACATCGGTTTCCACGCCGCTTCGAACGGTTGTGTCGTCATAATTTCTGTTTATCTCGCTGTAATAAATTTCATCCTCAGTAACGATATGAAAAAAGGTCAAAGAAAATTCCAGCCGGTCGGATGCCTTGAATCGGCCGCCGATATCCCACTCCCCGCCCTCCTGGGGTTTGAGACCCGCTTCGGATTCTGCGTACTCATCGGTGTTCGGAATACGAAAGCTCGTCCCATAACTTGAGAAAAAACTGATGTTTTCAGAATAGAAATATGTCAAGCCCAGATCATAGGCATTGTTACGCCATTCCGATATTTCCGTTGCGCCATTCACCCATCGATCGATCCCGCCGGCGGAAACAAGTTGATCGTTCCTGAATTTTCCATGGCTTTGATTCTCGCGGTATCCCCACTGAAACAGCCACGGCTTGGCCAGGGACCATTGATTGTTCACGAAGAAGCCGAGTTGGGTCGTCCGGCTGTTGATACGCGGGCCGCCGGGTGATTCCTGCCGGATATAGTCTGCAAAATAGTGATCCGCTCCCATCTGGAATTTATGATTCCGGTTAAAGAGCGTAAAATCAAGATCGTAAGACAGGTTCAGCGTTTTGATGAATTCTTCAATTTCATTGATTTGATCATCTTCCGGAATCAACGGACTGTACCCGACCACGAAATCATTATTTCTCAGCCGGTATCCGCGTACGATCTTTATTGAGCCGTGTGAATCCGTATCGATTTCAATACCGCCGCTGATGCGGGCATCCGTTGTCTCACCGTAATCGTCGGGGTACGCTGACTTCGCACGGTCTTTTCGTGAATCCATGTCATCGATGCCGACCGCTCCGGGAAGTCCGTACACATCTTCGTGAAACCCGGCGGAAGCATTGAATGTGACAACATCGCTCAGATAATAATCTGCCACACCGGCGATATCCTTCTTGCGAAAGTCACCGTTGTCCCGGTAGCCTTGGGAATCAAAATATCCGGCGCTGAGGTTATAACTCAGATCCCTTACGCTCCCTTTTATGGAAGTCCTGAGATCGGCCGTTGCAAAGCTGCCGTAGGAAGCATAAATCGTCCTTTCCGTTTCCGGCCGGCCCTTTTTGGTGATAATATTGATGACACCGCCCACTGCGCCGTCGCCGTAAATCACCGAACCGGCGCCCCTGACAATTTCAATGCGCTCGATTTGTTCCAGCAGAATAGAAGAAAAATCAACACCCGACATATCCGAAGCATTCATCTTGACACCGTCGATCATAACGACGACATTGCTGCCCGCCGTCGCGCCCATACCCCGGACGTCGATCACGGCCTGCTTATCGTTGCCGAACATGCTGCGCAGGTTAATGCCGGCCTCCCGGTTTAAAAGGTCCACGATATTATTGCTCGGCGCCTGCTCAATGTCTTCACGCGTAATGACGGTCACGTTTTTAGGGATATTTTTAATCGGCTCCTCTGTTCTCGCTGCCGTTACCACGATCTCTTCCAGTTCAAAGCGGGGAGTGGCCGTTTCCTTGATTCCCTGACCTGCCGCAGTATGATCCAGCGCATGAACGGCCGGTATCCATGTGGTGAATAACAGGAGAGCTATAAATCGAAGGAATCTTTTTCCCGATAATACATGCATCGGTTACACCATGGGAATACAGGTAATAGTTGTGATTTAGGTATCAAGGAAATCATCCGGATCCAAAAAACCCGGCTTTGGAATAACCCCCAAAAGGGGATAATTTTCAGTCAAGTCCGTGCACGTGAACGTACACGTGCGCGTAAACATGAACGATGACGCTATTCATGTTTCAATTAACCGATTCAGAAGGCAAAGCCTACTGAACTTTGACCTTGCCCAAAGGGCAAGGGTTTCTATCGTGGGCTAAAACAGCCCGGAGCCGATGAAATTGACAAAACACCCTAAATTGCCGCCAGATCCATCTGTATCAAAATATTCAACATTATCAACGGCAAAATAAGCCGGAGTGTACATGCCGATAGCGGGATCGGGATTCGTATCGGACGATGAAAGCGAGAATTCAAGACTTTTGATCGATCCCAATTCTGATAGATCCACCGATTTCCATTCGTCAATAATATAGTCCAGTGAATTATCAGCAAAACGAAAATCGGCCAGATAAAACTCAATGGTTCCCACGATATTCCCATCACTGTCCTTGCCGGTTATGGTCAAAAGAAACCAGTCTTCATCATCACCGGTATCACCGCCGAATTTTTTTGCGTTGAAGTAACCCTCTTTCATTGTCAGAAAAGCATATGTGGTATTGGTGATATCGGCGCTCGCCACCCTTACCTCTTTCGGCAAAACAATCGTTGGAACAATGCCGAAAAATCCCAAATATGCTACAGCATAATTTTCAGATCCGCCGGTGCCGCTGCCGGTTATGGCGCTGTATTGATTTGTCCAGTCGAGAGTGGTTGTATCGGTGGCGTTGGTGTACGCAAATCCCTCCCAGTAAGGACCGTATGTGTCATCATAGAAGTTATTGAAAACAGCCCCTCCGCTTTCAAAGCTGCCGGCACCGTCGGATCCGTTATAATAAGATTCGGGATCGAGTGCTAAATCTTCGAAGCCGGCATTCTTCGCATATGCAAATCCGGCTGTCAGAAAAATGATACTCAGCATCACCGCAACAGATATTCTCATTTTTTCCTCCTATTGTAATTTTGCAAAAAAAAACCCGGACCGATTGAATCGATCCGGGGATTCCCCTTTTTTAT
>CAYTAQ010000089.1:0-16754 GCA_964435695.1 uncultured Desulfobacterales bacterium
GAACAATAATTTCAACCCTGTCGCCGAATTCTTCCGGCACAAAAATTGATTTTATGCTTTCCCGTTTCACTATTTTTCTTATTAGCTGCATCGAAACCTCCGCTTTAAATTAAAAACTCAAAAGGAAAAGCTGGAAGGTGAACATTGAAAAGTCAAGATTTATAAAGGGAGCTGATAAGACAATTTCTGTTTCGAGCTTTCAGCTTGCATATATTCATTTATTTGTTTTAAACAGACATCCCTGACGTCCTGGCTTTTTTGATATGCCATTGTCCATTCAACCACCCTGTGCAGGGCCGAGTCTAAATTCCATACAGGCTGCCAATCCAATCTTGATCTGGCCTTTGCACAATCCAGTTTCAAATAACTCGCTTCGTGGGGATGCTTTCCCTGGTCAATTTCGTATGATGCATTTCCTCTCCAAAGTGCGCAAATCTTTTTCACAACCCACTCAACAGGTTTAGCGTCATTTTCATCAGGACCGAAGTTCCACGCTTCGGCATATCCGGGTCCGTCTTTATAAAGATTTTGGGCGAGCAAAAGATAACCGCTCAAGGGCTCAAGTACGTGTTGCCACGGCCTGACGGCCTTTGGATTTCTGATGACTATCCTTTCTCCTCTTAAAATGGCTTTAACGCAGTCGGGAACCAATCTGTCTGTGCCCCAATCGCCTCCGCCGATAACGTTTCCGGCACGGGCCGATGCAATGCCGACTCCATGCAGGGAATAATTCCCCGGATTAAAGAAAGAATTGCGGTAGGCAGCAGTCGCCAGTTCGGAGCAAGCCTTGCTGCTTGAATAAGGATCGTATCCACCTAGTGGTTCTTTTTCTCGGTAACCCCAAATCCATTCTTTGTTTTCATAACATTTATCAGTGGTAACATTAATTACACTTTTTACACTTTTGCATTTTCGCACTGCCTCCAACAGGTTCACTGTGCCCATGACATTAATGGAAAAAGTTTCCACCGGCATTTTGTACGAATCACGAACCAGAGGTTGGGCTGCCATGTGAATGACGATTTCCGGTTCGGCGGCAATCATCTCTTTTTGCAATTTGTCCGGGTCACGAACATCCGCGATTATTGATTTGACCAATTTATCAGTTCCGCAAAGCTCAAACAGGTTCGGATCTGTAGGCGGGTCTAAGGCATAGCCCGTAACCTTGACGCCAAGGACGTTAAGCCACAAACAAAGCCATGATCCTTTAAAACCGGTATGACCGGTAAGGAAGACCTTTCTGTTTTTCCAGAATGCTGGTTCTAACACCTATTCTCCTTACGATTTCCTATTTCCAGAGATAGAATTTTGCGCAACTAAAGAAGCCCATGACCTCTGGGGTTGGGTTATAATGGGTTTAAATCTATGATCCAATTGATGATCCGAATAGGAGTTGCTGCTGCATGGGTTATGTCAACTTATCCAACGGCAGAGACATCCATTAATAAAGGAAGATTTCGATCTTTTTCGGACACAAGCGGGTCTTCAAGAAACCACTCAATATTCAAGTCCGGGTCGCGCCAGAAAATGCCTTTTTCATCCATAGGAGAATAAAACGTGCTACACTTGTAGTTGAAAATCGCTTGATTGCTAAGAACACAGTAACCATGCGCAAAGCCTTCAGGTATAAACAGTTGTAGATGGTTTTCCTCTGATAACGTAACGCCGACCCATTTGCCGAATGTCGGCGATCCTTTTCGGATGTCCACCGCCACATCCAAAACCTCTCCCAGGAGAACCTGAACGAGCTTTGTCTGGGCATTGGGATATTGGTAATGGAGACCGCGAAGCGTTCCCTTTACAGAAAAAGATAGATTGTCCTGGACGAATTCTGTGTCAATGCCGAACTCGCTGTACCGCTTTTTATGGTATGTTTCCATAAAAAAACCGCGGGGGTCCTCGAATACGTCAGGATCGATTATGAGAACATCTTGGATGTCGGTCGGCGTAACTCTCACCTTAAATATAGCTCCGCTTGTTGGGTTACAAGTATAAAAGATCGCAACACATTAAAAATAAATAAGATTTAAAAAAAATCTCAGAATTTAAGGGAATTGCTGTAGCAATTTAGCGTTCATGTTTTGAACAAATTTTGACAAAATTGTCAAATAAAAATAAAATCGGTTGGTTAAAAACCAACCGATTTTATTTGCTGAGACCACATCGCTTATTTTATATAGTGCTAGCAGGGGATTGTCAATCTATTACGGCTTATTGGCAGGATCGGCTTTTTGACCGGAAATCGATTTAATAAGTGCGCTCAACATGGCGGTCAGCCGCTGGGCTGCTGCATCCAGATCAGCATATTTCTCATCAGGGATGATATTCTTCTTCCTCAGTATTTCCAGCAGGGTCATGGTTTTGTAGACCGACCCTCTTGAAATGTAGAGATGCTGCGTGAAATCGCGTTGGGAGGCAAAGGCTTTCCCCTCTGCGATAGCGGTTGCAATCGTCATGGAACTTCCTTCCAGCGCCTGGCCAATTTTTTGATGTTTTAGGGTTTCTGGATTATTCGTGACGGTGGAGATAATCTCAATCGTGAAGTCCACTGCCTTTTTCCACACGTCTAATTTTTCGTAGGCGTAGTCCATCGAATGTCTCCTTAACTATATGTTGTTGTTTTTTTTAAAAGTCTTCTTTCAATAAATTTAGATAAAAAGGATTCAAGGATTCGAGGGTTCAAGGGTTCAAGGGTATTTTTCAAGAGATTTGATGAGCGCTTTCAGCATTCTTTCGACATCCCTGATACCTATCATTAATTCCCAACACGGCTAAACCGGAAAATACAAATGCATTTTTATGAACATCGAACGTCGAACATCAAACGTCCAACATCGAATGAAAAGAAACATTCAATCCCGAGCAAACATGATGTGATTTCAATACATAAGTGCTAGCATCTTGCCTCTGCCACATAACCCAAGTCTCCAGGGATCATCGTTTGATTTTCCAGTTCACAGACTGATCCATAAGCATTTCACTTGAACCCTCGAATCCTTAATTTTAATAATAACCCGATCAACAGTGCGTTGCGAGTCTCAATTCAGTTGGTTTGGCTTGTGCAGACTCCTTCATGGACCTGATAAGACGGACCAGCATGGCCGTAATTTCCTGGCCCTTAATTTCAAACTCCTTGTACTGATCATCCGATATAATTCGGTTTCTTCTCAAAATTTCAAGCAGTGTCATGGTTTCGTATAAAGAACGTCTTGAGAGATAAAGATGGAAGATAAAATCGTCTCTTGATTTGCAGGCCTTTCCTTTGGCGATACTCGTGGCAATGTTGATGGCGCTGACCTCAATTTCATCAAAAATGCGAGCGTTATCACCTGTTTCATCTGCACCTGCCAATGCGCGCAAAATGTTTATGGCGAAATCGACCGATTTTTTCCATACTTCCAGCCTTTCGTAGATGTATCGCATCAGATGTCTCCTTTTTCCAGTGTCCATCCATAAATGGTCTTTTTGCCCAATATCCGCGTTATGCTCAAAAATTGATCTTCAGAATATAAACCAGATGACTCCGACTATCCCGTCATGGCGGGATTCGCATGTCTTGATCTTGAACAAAAATCCCTATTTCTGGATGGACACTTATTTATGGGCTTATTTCACGATTATTCGATCTTTATTCGCCTCATAGGTTTTCGAGCCGATACCGGCAACCTGCATAATGTCTTCAGGCGTTTGAAACGGCCCGTTTTGATCCCTGAATTCAACAATTCTTGCTGCATATTTCGGACCGACCCTTTCCAATTGAACAAGTTCTTCTACCGTTGCCGTATTGATATTGACCTTATCGCCGCTTTCAGCCATAACCCATCCTGCAAAAACCGCAATAACAGCCAGGGCGGTTAAAACCGCAATCATTTGTTTTGTCCTATGCATGTTTTCCTCCTTTGGTGATAATTATTAAAGCATTAACGTTTCAAACCATTTCCTTAAACCACCGGCCGGCAGTGCGAGCAGTCTGCCATAATGGAGCAAGAAGTCAATCCTGCAAGACTTCTCAAGTAATGCGGATGCTTTTTGCGTAGTAAAATCTGGCAGAATTTTATCATCTCGCCCGTTTCACTTGAGTTCACAGAGATACAGAGATTTTTTACCGCAGACCACGCAGACATTTTTTCTGTCAAACCAGCCCTTTTTCATCTCTTTGAGTTCGCATAACAAAAAAAGATACTTTGTCTGTGGTTGTCTGCGTGGGTCTGCGGCTAAATGATTATATGGCTTTCAGTTCTCTGAGCCTCTGTGAGAGATATTTTCCACCCTCCCATTTTTACATTGATTCTTGCCAAGCCTAATGCACTCAGGTATATAGCCCACATGTTTGAAACGACAGGGAAATAACTTTTTTACAACCCGAATATACCGGAACCACCACACAAAGGGCACAAAGATCTTTTCTTTCTTTTATCCTTTGTGACTTTGTGGTTGAAAAAGTTCTGCACCAAAATACACAGAAGCCATTATTAAGCTTAAGAAGGATAGTGTTAAATACATGAACAGGGTAACTCCTGACATCGCCATTGTCAGCATGGCCGGACTCCTGCCCGGAGCCCAGACCCTTGATGTTTTCTGGCAGAACATCATTCAAAAAAAATACGCTTCCCAAAAGGTCGGGATCGAACGCTGGCTGGTTGAACCATCGTCCATGTTGGGCGGGAAAGGACAACCGGACACGGCGTATTCAAGAATCGCATGCCTTCTGGATGATCATATCCAATTTCAATTTGATGGGTTGAATCTTGACGATGTATCCATCCAGGCTATGGATCCATTGTATCGGATCGTTCTGCATGTGGGCAGAGAGGCATTTTTGGGTTGCCGAACAGAATCTGTCGACCGGAATCGAATGGGTATCATTCTGGCCGCCATTTCATTGCCAACGGATACAGCTTCCGCCATTTCCAGAAATATTTTCGGGCAAAGCCTTGAAAAATACTTGTTTGGCTCATCATATACCACGGAAGGTTATTTTCCGGATCAGCAGACGTGCCTGTCAGGCCGTGTGACAGGATTACCTGCAGCGCTACTGGCCCACAGTCTCAGACTGGGAGGTGGCAGTTATACCCTGGATGCCGCATGCGCTTCATCGCTTGTCGCCCTGAAACTGGCATGCGATGAACTCAGAAGCTTCAGGAGAGATGCCATGCTGGCGGGGGGGGTATCGCGGCCGGATTGTCTTTACACGCAAGTGGGATTTTCGCAGCTGCGCGCCTTGTCGCCTTCGGGCCGGTGTGCACCGTTTGATAGGGATGCGGATGGTCTGGTGGTCGGAGAAGGGGCCGGCATGTTTGTATTGAAGCGCCTGGAGGATGCTATTCGAGATCAGGATACCATTTGGGGCGTGATCAAGGGGTTTGGGCTGTCCAATGACATGGGCGGCAGCCTGCTGGCGCCTGCCAGCGAGGGGCAGGTGCGGGCCATGCAGCAAGCCTATGCGACGGCAAGCTGGATACCTGAAGATGTGGATTTTATCGAATGCCATGGCGCCGGCACGCCTCTGGGTGATCGAACCGAACTCCAGAGCTTACGAATGATGTGGGCTGAACATACCGGGTCAATTGGACAGTGTCCCATCGGATCGGTAAAATCCAATATCGGTCATTTGCTGACGGCCGCCGGTGCGGCAGGCGTGCTGAAGGTTTTGCTGGCCATGAAACACCATGTAATTCCCCCATCACTCCACTTTAATGAACCTCCGGATGATAGCCCGATCATCAACTCCCCTTTCAGAGTTCAAACCCAGGAGGCGCCATGGAACACAAGAGATCCTGAAACACCCAGACGAGCGGCTGTCAGCGCTTTCGGGTTTGGCGGCATCAACGCGCATTTGCTTCTTGAAGCGTGGTGTGGCAAACGTGAGCCTGGGACGGCACCCCTGACGGCGCACATTTCGGAATACCGAGATACAATCAGAATCATTGGCCGAAAACGTCACAAAAAGGAAAACATAGCCATCGCGATTGTGGGGATGGATGCTGCATTTGGAAACTTGCAGAGCTTGAGATTATTCCAGGAGGCAGTGTTCAGCGGTGGACAGGCCATTGCCCATCGACCGGCGGACCGGTGGCGTGGGAGTGAAAATATTGTCGCCCCACATCTCCCCCAAAATCTTTCCGGTGCATTCATAGAAGCCCTTTCCCTTGACCCGGGAGCATTTCACATTCCTCCCAAAGAACTTCAAGAGATACTGCCCCAGCATCTTTTGATGCTCCAAGTTTCCGCCAATGCGCTCAGGGATGCGAACATGCCCTTGAGAGAAAAAAGAGCACGCATGGGCGTTGTTGTGGGTGCTGATTTTGATTTTGAGGCTACAAACTTTCACTTACGGTGGATGCTCAAGGAACACATCAGGGAATGGCGTCGCCGCTATCAGCTAAACTTAAGTGATGATGCAGCAGATGCGTGGATCGCTGAATTAAAAGCATCCCTGGGGCATTCTTTGACAGCTAACCGTACCCAGGGCGCGTTGACCGGCATTATTGCCAGTCGCATTGCCAAAGAATTCCTTTGCGGCGGACAGAGTCTGGTGATCTCCTGTGATGATGCATCCGGTATCAGAGCGCTTGAAATCGGCGTGAGATCTTTGCAGGAACAAGAGATGGATGCGGTTTTGATCGGTGCGGTGGATTTTCCGGGCGATGTTCGCAGTATAGCCATACGACACGCCAGAACACCCTATTCAGTATCGCAAAAAATTCATGCATTCGATGTTTCAGCCGATGGTGCGCTTCCGGGCGAAGGGGCCGCAGCACTGGTTCTAAAGCGAATGGAAGATGCGGTCGCGGCACATGACAGGATTTATGCCGTGATTAAAGGCTTGGGAAGCGCAAATGGCGGTCATGCAGTCGCGGGAGAGCCTTCCAGACATGCTTACCTGCCATCGCTTGAGCGGGCTTTTCAAGATGCAGCCGTGAAGCCGGCTGCCATCGGCCTGATGGAAGCCCACGGCAGCGGAATCCCTGAAGAAGATACATTGGAATCCGATGCCCTGAATACTTTTTTCAATGATATCAATCAGCGCTGTGCACTTTCTTCTCTCAAGCCCATCACCGGTCATACCGGTGCTGCATCCGGTCTGGCATCGCTGGCAAAGGCGGGTCTCTGTCTCTTTCATCAACTGATTCCGCCGTTGCCAAACTACACGTCACCCGCTTATGACGCCTGGCGTGAGAATATGTTTCATGTTCCCATGCATCCGCAATACTGGATACGCGACAAAAAAGAAGGCCCGCGCAGGGCGTGCATCGGTACCATGACATCCGACGGCAATTGTTGTCATGTCATACTTGAAGAATATGAATATAAAATCCCGAATAATAAGCAGATAATTTCTATTATAAATAAACGACGGCCTTTGGGCGAAGCGCCTTACGGCCAATTCCTCGTGGAAGCAGATGAAAGATCAGAACTGCTGCAAGGTCTTGAGGCACTTCGCATTCATCTTACATCACGCACAAAAGAAGATGCTGTATCCGATACGGAGAAATCAGCACGTGCCTGGTATATGAAAACCGGTCATCATGTGGAGAAAAAGCTGGCGCTCGGCCTGGTGTTGAAAACCGGTGATTCGGTTGGCAAATGGGTTTATAAAGCAAAAGAAGCCGTGATATCCGACAGCAGTGTTGACATGGATGGACAGAACCGCATCGCCTATGCCCCTAAACCCCTCGGCGGATCCGGCGGGATCGCTTTTATTTTTCCCGGATCCGGCAACCACTATATGGGTATGGGAAGAGGAATCGGGGTTCAATGGCCTGAAATTCTTTGCCAAATGGATTCTGCCACACCGTTTTTGAAAACGCAAATGGTCCCGGAAGGTTTCATGCCGCAACGGTTGGCCTGGCAGCCTGGCTGGGAACATGACGCACTCCAGCGGATCGCCTCCGACACCCTCCATGCCATTTTCGGCCAGGTCATGCACGGCAGCATGATTTCAAAACTGATTGAGCATTTCGGCATTCGACCTTCAGCCGTTATCGGGTACAGTCTGGGTGAAGCCGCGGGACTTCATGCCATGGGCGCCTGGACGGATGGGCATAAAATGCTTCATAGGATGCTTTCCTCGAATCTTTTCAAAACAGAACTGACCGGGCCGTGTCATGCTTTGCGCCGCGCATGGCAAATCGATCCGGATGAACTTTTTAACTGGAAAATGGCTGTCGTGAATCAGCCGGCGTCCATTGTAAAAAAGGCAATAGGAGGCTTGCCGCACACCCGCCTGCTGATTGTGAATACGCCCGGGGAATGCGTCATCGGCGGAGAAGAAAAACAGATCAGCAGGGCTGTTGAAAGGCTCAAGGCACATGCCGTGTACTTGGACGGTGTATCCACCGTTCATTGCGATGCGCTTGGGCCGGTTTCAGATGCGTATAAAAACCTGCACCTTCTGCAGGTCGATCCCCGGACACCCATACGCTTTTATAGCTGTGCATGGGGGAAATCTTTCCCTTTGACCAGTGACAACGCAGCGTCTTCCATAAGGGATCAGGCTCTTTACGGATTCGATTTTACGCGCACCATCCATCGGGCATACAAGGACGGTATCCGAATATTTATGGAAATGGGACCAGGGTCGTCCTGCACCCGCATGATCCGCCAGATCCTGTCGGACAAACCCCATCTCGCAGTTTCTGCGTGCCAGCGATCCGAAGACGACACTTTTACAATTCTCAAGTTTCTGGGGGCCGCCATGGTCGAACGGGTACCTGTCGATCTGGAACAATTGTATGGAGATGATGCTTACCCATCGGAAATGAATCGAACATTTCATTCATGGGTCAATGAAAGTGTTGTAAAATCGATTGGAGCCGATAAAAGGTTAATTATTATACCGGTCGGCGGAAAAGGCCCCTTCCCTGCTTTGCCGTCCGATGTCGAATCAGATGCGTCGGAAAAAACATCCGGCTTCCCTTTTAAGGACACCCTCGAAAACATTCAAAAAACCACAAAAGCAACCGCCCGGGCGCATGAAGCATTTTTGCGTTTTTCAAAAGAAATTTCAATGAACTACGCGAAAACAATCGATCTGCATATGCGCTTGCTCAACATGGAAGCCATCTCCAAGGGTGGTGGAGTTCCGGACGCTGAAATTCGTGAATCCGTTGTTTATGTGGGCAAGGATCAGGCAGTCTTTACCCGTGAAGATTGTATGGAATTTGCCACAGGGTCGGTGGCAAAGGTGCTGGGGCCTGAATTTGAAATCGTGGATACCTATAAAGTTCGCGTTCGTTTACCGGATGAACCCCTCATGCTGGTGGATCGCATTGTCGAAATTACCGGCAGGAAATGCTCTCTTGAAAGCGGCCGCATCGTCACCGAACATGATGTACGCAAAGATGCCTGGTACCTGGACGCCAACCGGGCGCCGGTTTGCATATCCGTTGAAGCCGGCCAAGCAGACCTGTTCCTCAGCTCTTATTTGGGGATTGATCACGTTGTCAAAGGAGAAAGAAGCTACCGGCTGCTGGATGCAAGCGTAACGTTTCACCGGGGCCTCCCGAAACCCGGCGAAACCATCCGTTATGAAATTGAAATAGAAAAATTTATCAGACAGAAAGATACCTATCTCTTCCTTTTTAATTTTAAAGGATTTATCGGCGAAGATCTGCTGATTCGGATGAAGGACGGCTGCGCAGGGTTTTTTACCGAGGAAGAGGTCCAAAAATCCGGCGGAATTATTATGCCTCAGGGAAAAAAGTCTTTATCGAACATCAAAGCGGCGGACAGGTGGTCGTTTCCTGTTCCGGTTGGCGTGGAAGACTATTCAGATGATGCATTGGATGCATTGAGGCGGGGCAGGCTTGAAGACTGTTTCGGTGGCATCTTTAAAGGCAAATGCTTAGCACCATCATTGAAACTGCCCGGCGGCAATATGCGACTGATCGACCGTATTCTGCGGTTTGATCCGTATGGTGGCGCCTATGGTCGCGGGCTGATTCGAGCGCAAGCGGATATCCATCCGGATGATTGGTTTTTAACCTGTCATTTCAAGGATGATATGGTTATGCCCGGTACCCTTATGTATGAGTGCTGCGCACACACCTTGCGGGTTTTCCTGCAGCGAATCGGATGGATAACCGATAAGACAGGCGTGCGCTATGAGCCGGTAACGGGCATTGAAAGCGTTTTAAAGTGCCGCGGGCCGGTTACGCCCAAAACGCGACAGGTTGTTTACGAAATCGAAATCAAGGAATTGGGGTATGAGCCTGAACCCTATGCCGTGGCCGATGCGCATATGTTTGCAGACGGTCATCGAATCGTGTTTTTCGACAGCATTTCCATGAAGCTGACAAACGCCACCCATGAAGATATTCTTCGCACCTGGCTCATGGATAATAAAAACAAAATCGCATCACATGTTGACAGAAGCCGAGAAAAAAGAAAACAACCGGCAACAGGACCTGTTCATAAATCATCACCTGTTTTTAATCGCGACAGAATAGAAGCATTTGCATACGGACAGCCTTCCAAAGCATTCGGCACTCCTTATCGAATTTTTGATAATGAGCGATTCATTGCCAGACTTCCCCGCCCGCCGTATCTCTTTATGGATCGCGTGGTTGAGGTTGAGCCGGAGCCCTGGGTCTTAAAACCGGATGGATGGGTCACCGCGGAAGTTGATATTCATCCTGATGCATGGTTCTTTCATGCCAACCGGATGCCGTCTATGCCCTTTTGTATCTTGAATGAAATCGCGCTTCAACCATGTGGCTGGCTGGCCGCCTATATGGGATCGGCGCTGAAGAGTCAAAAAGACCTTCGATTTCGAAATCTCGGCGGACAAGCAAAAATTCATTCCGATATAGTCCCGGAGCATTACACCCTGACAACGCGTGCACGGCTAACACGGATGTCACTGGCAGGCGATATGATTATTGAACATTTTGACTTTAAGGTGTTACGATTCGATCAGGTCGTGTATGAAGGAACAACGAATTTTGGATTTTTTACCATGGAAGCCCTGGCCTCCCAAATCGGCATCACAGAAGGAGACGCGTCACCAGGTTATGCGCCGTCCGTGTCGGAATTAAAGCGGGCTAAACATGGCGTGCTTAAGGATCATGCGCCGGAAACGCCCGACGATGAGCGGAAAAATAGATTTATTAACATGGGTATGCCGGCAAAAGCCATCCGGATGATCGATCGGATCGATGCATATCTGCCTGAAGGCGGCCCCAATGAATTGGGGTATATTTCAGGCTCCAAACAGATAGATCCGGATGCATGGTTTTTTAAGGCCCATTTTTATCAGGATCCTGTTTGTCCCGGATCTCTGGGACTCGATTCCCTGATACAGCTTTTAAAATACACGGCATTGGACCGGTGGGGGCATCTGGAGAAAAGCCACATGTTTTCTCTTGTCACCGAGCAGGGCCATCAATGGACCTATCGTGGTCAAATAACACCAAAAAACAAGCGTATCGAATTGCAGGCAATCGTCACCCGGGTGGTTGAAACACCCTTTCCCGGGATCTATGCAGACGGGTTGTTGAAAGTGGACGGTCTTTGTATCTACAAACTGGAAAATTTTGGCTTGAGGCTAATTCCGGTTTAGAATTTTTTATATGTTTCATCACGAAAACATGAAAAACAGAAAACACGAAAAATATGGAAATGCTGTACACAAAAGTAAATATTGAGTCCTTTGGATATGAGCTGCCGCCGCACGTTGTGACATCCGAAGATATCGAACGTCGCCTGGAACCACTTTACGAGTCGCTTCATTTTCAAAAGGGTACCCTTGAATCCCTGACCGGTATCCGGGAACGACGGTTCTGGGATACTGGATTTAAGATGTCACAGGGTGCTTTCATGGCCGGCAGAAAAGCCATTGAACGATCAGGTATCCCGAAAGAATGGATCCGGATGATAGTCTATGGCGGTGTGTGCAGGGAAAACTTGGAACCGGCAACGGCTTGCGCGGTATCTCATGCTTTGGGATTGGGATCTGAAACACTGGTTTATGATGTAACCAATGCGTGCCTCGGCATTCTAAACGGCATGGTGCAGGTGGCGAATGCCATTGAATTGGGGCATATAAAAGCGGGCCTGGTGGTATCATGCGAGTCGGCGCGGCAAATTATCGATTCAACCATCGAGAGACTCCTTGAGTCGAAACGCATGGATGTTTTTAAACAAACAGTGGCCACGTTAACGGGCGGATCCGGCGCGGTTGCGGTTCTTCTAACGGAAGCATCCATTTCAAAACAGGGACATCGATTACTGGGAGGTGTCTGCCGCAGTGCGACCGAACACCACGAACTATGCACCTGGGGACCGGCAACAGGTCTTCCTGCAAACGGCAAACAGCTCATGAACACCGATTCCGTGGGTGTCCTGAAAAACGGGGTGGTCCTCGGCATCGAGACATTCCATGCCTTTAAAAAAACACTTCACCTTGCGGCGGGCAAGCCTGATAAAATCATTTGTCATCAAGTGGGCGTCACTCATCAGAACACCATATTGAAATCCATCGGTATTCCCAAAGAAAAGGATTTTACGACTTTTCGGTACCTGGGAAATATAGGAACGGTTTCCCTGCCCATAACGGCTGCCATTGCTGCTGAACGGGGGTTTCTTGAGCAAGACGATATGGTGGGGCTGTTGGGAATCGGCAGTGGATTGAATTGCATTATGCTGGGGGTTCGCTGGTAAAATATATTTTTTCATAAGAAACACGGATTCATGGCCAAAACCGGATAGATAGGAACCACAAAGGCACAAAGGGCACAAAGATTTTTTCTTTCTTTTATCCTTTGTGTCTTTGTGGTTGAAATTCTGAAATTAAGGGGCAGGACGTATTGTTTGGATCACATGACGCAAAACCGGTCGATATGGCTCGGTTCAAACATCTATATCCATTTGAATCGAAGTTTATGACGATCGATGGATTCAGATATCACTATATTGATGAAGGCACCGGCGATCCCATGGTGATGATCCATGGCAACCCGACCTGGTCTTTTTATTTCAGGGTATTGATCCGGGAGTTCTCTCCCCGATTTCGCACCATCGCCATGGATCATATCGGATGTGGTTTGTCGGATAAGCCACCCGCGAATCGCTATGATTATACGCTTCAACGCCGGATATATGACTTGAAGGTCTTTTTGGATCACATTATAGAGCGCAAAGAAAAAATAACCCTGGTGCTGCATGATTGGGGCGGGATGATCGGTATGGCATACGCCCTTCAGCATTTGGACCGCATTCAACGGTTGGTTGTCTTGAATACCGCTGCGTTTTTCCCGCCTTCCGGGAAGCCGATCCCCCTCCGGCTGCGGGCGATTCGCAATCTGAATTTTTTTTCAAGCGTGTCTGTTTTGGGTCTGAATTTATTTGCAAGGGGTGCGCTTTTTATGGCATCAAAAAGAAAACTGCCGCCGGATGTCAAAGCAGGATTGATCGCGCCGTATAACTGCCGGCAAAATAGAATCGCTACATTGATGTTTGTGAAAGACATCCCGGTCAAAAGAACCGATTTCAGCTACCAGGTGGTTAAAAATGTCGATAACAATCTATCCAAGCTCAGAGAAATTCCGATGCTTATCTGCTGGGGTATGAAAGATTTTGTATTCAATAATGCCTACTTGGCTGAATGGCGAAAACGGTTTCCGGGTGCAACCGTCCATATGTTTGAAAATGCCGGCCACTACATTTTAGAGGATGAACCGCAAAAGGTTATCGACTGTATACGGGAATTTATGCTAACGTAATTTGAATTTATCCCGCGCTGCATGCAGCGCGGGATAAATTCAAATTTTGGAAATGAAAATTTATGTCTGACATATCTCATAACGACCCTACGGTGAACGTAGCGTCTTATCTTAAACAAATGGCGCTGGATCGGCCCTATGAAAGGGCCGTTGTCGCGGCAGCGGGTTGTGATCGAAACGGACGTCCGGCATACACCCATCTTACCTTTCGGCAATTGGACCGGGAATCAGATTGCATGGCGCACGGCCTGGTGGGACAGGGGGTCAACCGGGCTGTCCGCACCATATTGATGGTCAAGCCGAGTCTGGAATTCTTTGTTTTAATTTTTTCATTATTTAAGGTCGGCGCCGTGCCGGTGGTGGTGGATCCGGGAATGGGAATTCGCAGAATGCTCGGATGCCTGGCGGAAAGCAAAGCAACGGCGTTGATCGGTATTGCTCCTGCGCATCTGCTGAGATTGATCTATCCCCAATTTTTCAAGACGCTAAAGATTCATGTGACCGTCGGCAGAAGATGGTTGTGGCGCGGCAAATCTCTCAAACATATCCGTATAACACCCTGGCGACCTTTTCCGGTAGCCAAAACACGGAAAGATGAGACCGCGGCCATCCTTTTTACGACCGGAAGCACGGGTCCCGCAAAAGGCGCTGTTTATACACACGGTGTTTTTGATGCTCAGGTTCGTCACATTCGATCACAATTCGATATAAAGCCCGGTGAGATCGATCTCCCCACCTTTCCATTGTTTGCGTTATTTGACCCTGCTTTGGGAATGACCGCCGTCATACCGCAAATGGATCCGACAAAACCGGCCAATGTCAATCCCGATCACATTATCGGGCCCATTATTCATCATGGTGTTACCAATCTATTTGCATCGCCGGCGCTGCTAAACCGTGTGGGACGTTATGGCAAAGAAAAGAGAATTCACCTTCCCACCTTAAAGCGCGTTATCTCCGCCGGAGCGCCCGCTCTGCCGGATAATATTGAACGATTCAGCGCCATGCTGAGCGAGGATGCACAAATTTATCCGGGGTATGGCGCCACCGAGGCCATGCCGGTTGCCGTCATGGGGAGCCATGAAATCCTTTCAAAAACGCGGCAGCTGAGCGAACAGGGATACGGCATCTGCGTGGGGCGCGTCATCAGCGGATTGACTGTCAGAATCATCCGCATCAGCGACGACTCCATACAGCGCTGGTCGGACGATCTGGTTCTTCCCCTTGGAGAAATCGGTGAAATAACTGTTAAAGGGGATGTGGTAACCCAAAAATATTTTGAAAGAACCAGAGACGACTTGTTATCCAAAATCATTGAAAATGAACACCTGTGGCATAGAATGGGCGATCTTGGGTGGATTGATAAAGAAGACAGGCTTTGGTTCTGCGGCAGGAAGGGTCACCGCGTTATAACTGAAAATGGTACCTTGTATACCGTGCCGTGTGAGGCGATATTTAATAATCACCCGAATGTGTTTCGAAGCGCCCTTGTGGGAGTCGGCCTGAAGCCGAAACAAAAACCGGTCATATGTATCGAACTCGAAAAGCGGATAATGAAAAAAAGCAAGAAAAAGATAAAAGAGGAACTGCGGGAAATGGCCAAGGAAAGCATTATTACAAAGCATATTCATACCATTTTGTTTCACCGATCCTTTCCAGTGGACATCCGGCACAATTCTAAAATCTTCAGGGAAAAGCTTAGCGCGTGGGCTGAAAAGAAATTGGCTTCGCGTTTTTATAAAAAAAAACGGTTTCAAAAACGACAAAGATCATTATAACTCACAGATGCAATCCGAGGATAACCATAAATTCCAAAACATGCGGCATGTACTGGTTACCGGTGGCGGCGGTTTTCTCGGCCAGGCAATTGTAAAGCTGTTAAGAAAAAAAGGACACGTTGTGCGGTCCTTTAATCGAAGAAAATACCCTGAACTGGAAAACTTGCAAGTCGAGCAGATTCAGGGCGATATCAGCGATCCACATGCCATCGATATGGCTTGCAAGGGAATGGACCTGGTGTTTCATGTCGCCGCTAAAACAGGCATTTGGGGGAAATACCAGGCGTATTTCAGTACCAATGTTCAGGGGACCAGAAATATCATCGCTTCCTGCTTAAAACATGGCATCCAATATCTTGTCCATACCAGTTCCCCGAGCGTTGCATACAACGAAAATAAAACAGAAGGGGCTGATGAATCAATCCCCTACCCCAAGAAATATCTCACGCATTATCAGAAAACAAAGTTTCTGGCTGAACGGGATGTGATACAGGCCGCCGGCAATACTTTCAAAACAATTGTTTTGAGACCACGTTTGATATGGGGCCCGGGAGACAATCAACTGGCGCCACGAATCATTGCGCGGGCAAAACAGCTGATTCAGGTGGGGGATGGTCAAAATCTGGTGGACATCGTGTATATCGATAACGCTGCCAACGCGCATATTTTGGCTGCGGAAAAGTTGCGCACAAACCCTGCCCTGTCAGGAAATGTGTATTTTATCAGCCAGGATGAACCCACAAACTTATGGGACATGATAAATAAGATTTTGCAGGCCGCCGGCAAACCACCCGTGAAAAAATCCATTCCTGCAAGGCCGGCCTATGTCCTTGGGGCGATGCTGGAATTGATTTATAAAAGTCTTCGCCTGCAGGTTGAACCCAAGATGACCCGGTTCTTAGCCAATGAACTCTCGCAGGCTCACTGGTTCGATATCAGCGCGGCAAAGAATGATTTGGGCTATGTCCCCACGGTCACGATCGAAGAAGGACTTAAGCGGCTAAAGGTGTGGCTTGATAATGAATATCAATCCGGAAGTTGGTCATAGAAATAGCGCATGGTATCAGATCGGGTCACAATGCCGACGATGCGTCCTCTCCGAACAACCGGCAACCGCCCGATATCATGTTTGACCATTAACTGTGCAGCCTGCATGGGGTTTTTATCAGGCCTGATGGTAACAACGTTTCGACTCATGTACGCCTTCACCGGTGTGGTGAGTTGTGATTCTTTTTTGATTTTTCGGAAATCT
>CAYTAQ010000090.1:0-16712 GCA_964435695.1 uncultured Desulfobacterales bacterium
TGGACGGTGTTAAAAGAGAACTGGTTTCCCGATTTAAATCCGGCGACGAAATATCCGAGATACGCATACCGGTATCAAAAAGCAGCGTAGCCGGTTACTCCGCTTTTAAACAACAAACCGTTAATATTCAAAATGCATACGATAAGGAAGAATTGGCTGAAATTGACCCGGACCTAACCCACGACAGCAGCTGGGATCAGAAAACAGGTTTTTTAACCAAACAGATTTTGTGCCATCCGATCATCTTTCAAAAATACCTGCTTGGGGCGATTCAACTGGTGAATCATAAAGAAGATCGTCCGTTTGCGGAAATCGATGAAAAATATCTGCAAGAGTTAGCAAAGATATTCGGCATCGCATTATATAATCAGAAACGCATCGCAAAAGGCAAAAATACGAAATTTGATTACCTGCTCGAAAATCATCTTGTAACCCAAAAAGAGCTCAATAAGGCCATGGTCGATGCCAGAAAGGCGAAACGCGCTGTTACGGATGTTCTCATCAGAGACTTTAAAATACCAAAAGGTGAGATCGGAAAATCATTGAGCCGCTATTACAAAGTTCCTTTTGTGGAGTATAATGCGAGATGCCCCATTCCCGGAGAATTGTTGGCCAAGCTTAAAGTGTCGTTTATGCGCAACAACCTTTTTGTACCGCTGCGTACGGAAGACGGAAAGGTCGTGGTCGTTACCGACAACCCCCATGACCTGCAAAAAATCGATCAGATTAAAGTTCTATTTCCCGGAAAAACGATTAAATTTTACGTTTCATTAGAAGGCGATATTCTAGATTACATCAAGCTGTTTGTGCAAGATGAGAAACAGATGGCTGAAATCGACGACATCCTCTCCCAGCTTCAGGATGAAGCCGAGGAGGTCGATGAAGCGGAGCACGCGGTGGGCGAGGAGGACAGCGCCGTTGTGCAGGTTGTCAATAAAATCATTATAGACGCATACAACAGGAATGCATCCGATATTCACATCGAGCCCTATCCCGGTAAACAGAATACGGAAGTCAGGATCAGAATCGACGGAGCGTGTACATTATATCAGACCATCCCGTTCAGCTACAAGGCTGCGGTCGTTTCACGAATCAAAATCATGTCCGATCTGGATATCGCTGAAAGAAGAAAACCCCAGGATGGTAAGATAAGATTTAAAAAATATGGCGGTTTAGACATAGAACTCAGAGTGGCCACCATACCGACCCAGGGCGGCCTTGAAGATATCGTAATGCGTATATTGGCGGCTGGAGAGCCGATTCCGCTCAGTAAAATGGGATTTTCAGAAGATAACTATAACAACTTCATCGAAGTCATCTCGCAACCCTATGGAATTGTTTTTGTGTGCGGGCCCACCGGGTCCGGTAAAACCACCACCCTCCACTCCGCCCTCAGCTATATCAATAAAGTGGAGACAAAAATCTGGACGGCGGAAGATCCCGTTGAAATTACCCAACGGGGACTTCGGCAAGTGCAAGTCAAACCCAAAATAGGTTTTGATTTTGCGGCAGCCATGCGTGCATTTCTCAGGGCTGATCCGGACGTGATAATGGTGGGTGAAATGCGCGACAAAGAGACGACGTCCATCGGTATTGAAGCATCATTGACCGGACATCTGGTTTTTTCAACGCTGCATACCAACAGCGCCCCCGAAAGCATCACCCGACTCCTCGATATGGGAATGGACCCGTTCAATTTCGCAGATGCCATTCTGGCCATCTTGGCGCAACGACTGGTCCGCACCCTGTGCAAAGATTGCAAAAAGGCCTATAACCCATCCAAGGAAGAATATGATGAGCTTGTACGCGAATATGGCCAAGATGAATTTAGTCAGAATGTCAACATACCCTTTACGGATGACCTCCAACTCTATAAACCGGAAGGATGCGAACTTTGCCACAATACAGGTTATCGCGGGCGGATGGCCATACATGAATTGTTGGTAGGCACCGATGAGATGAAGAAAATGATACAGCTCAAGGCTAAAATGGAAGATATCCGGGCACAGGCTATCAAAGATGGCATGACCACCTTGAAACAAGACGGCATTGTAAAAGTCTTTGAAGGAAAAGCTGATTTTATACAGGTCAGAAAAGTCTGTATTAAATAAAGAATACAGGAGACAGAAGGCAGAAATACGGTATTCGCCTTATTCTGTATTCTGCCTTCTGTATTCTGTCTCCTCATGTAATGCTTTTCTAAATTTTTCTATTTGTCCGTCATAATACGCCGTGTTTTCCTGGGCAAGTCTTCGGGCATGAATTGCAACGGATATTGCTGCACCAACATTTCCATTGGCATAATAGCTTTCAGCGAGCGTATCCAGAACATGTGCTTTCTTTTCAACTGCCACCGCTCTCTGCGCCAGTGCCAGCGCTCTTTCCGGACGTCGAAACGATGGATCGTCACATGTGGCATATAGCCAGGCCAGATTGTTCAAAGCTCTTGAATGGTTCCCATCTATTGCTATGGCGTTTTCAAAGGCGATAACCGCTGCAGCAAAATCGTTCCGCTGATACTGTAAATCACCCAGCATGGTATAAAGATCCGCGTTATCCGGCGTCTTGCCAATCTCCCGGACGATAACTCTTTCAAAAAAATGTTCATTCAGCATCCTGCCTGTTTCGCCGTAATTAAGCTGATATCCGATGCCTCCTAAAACAAGGGCACACATGGCGTAAATAAGCACGCTCTCCTTTACTTTTCGGTTATGTCGGGAGATCCAGGATCGGTCTATTTCGCACTTTTCAAGATAGTCGATTCTTTCACGGATGCTGAAATGGTGCCAGTTCGGTTTATCGGCGGATTGCCTGCTGGTGATGGATATCTTCTTAAGGGTGCTGATAAGGGGTTGTGCATTGTGGAGTATCGTAAAAACATGGATATCGGCCTGGCGTTCAAAATTACGCATAAAATATCCGAAAATAAACCTGAAATATATCAAAAAAGTCAAAATGATAATGAGGCTGAACAGGGCCGATACCACTGTAGCCTGATTGAAACCCATGCGATTGAACAGATTCGCAAGCGGGCTAAAGTAAATGATGGCGTAAATAATAAGATCGAATAGCGCAAAAGAAATAAGCATGTATCCCATAAAAAAAAATAGATAAAAAAGGAGATGCTTCTTTTGGATATGACCAATTTCGTGAGCGATTACAGCGTCAATTTCAATGGGCTCCAGCAAATCAAGCAATGCGCGGGTCACCAGGATGTAACGGAATTGTTTGATCAGGCCCATGACACCGGCTGTAATCATCCTTCCTTCAAAAATGGGCCAGTGAAGGATGTCTTTGTATCCCAATTTCGCTGCATGGCACAGATTTTCGATTCTGGTTCGATGGACGCCGGACTCGAGCGGTACGCACCGCCAGAATTTCTGTATCATAACCGGCCCGATAATTGCCACGACAAACAGGAACACCAGGAAATAGATAATTTCGCCTTCGGTGGTGTTCAGCGCCTGCTTGGGTAACTGGAACGGCAATATGCGAATGATATCAGCAATACCGGAAAGGAAAACCCAGGGCATCAGTACCGGTACGGAAAAAGATATGTTGGAAACAATATAAGACGACCTGGTAATTTGTGAGTGGTAGAGTTTCCGGTAGAGCCCGTGGGCGAACCCCCAGACAATGCTGAGATAAAAGCTAAAAAGCAGGACAAACAGCAGCGCCAGCAAAGTGGGGATGCGTATAAAAAGCTGGATGCCCAGCAGAAAAGAAGAAAGATTCAGACCGTAAATATCCACGGCAAATAAAAGCACCGCCAGGATGGATTGCCGGGTAATCAGGCTTGAAAACTTGTAGTCAATTTTTCGGATGCTGTCCCGGCCAAGCCGCTTTTCCAGATGATGAAACTGCAACCAGGTGAAACCGGCAAAAAAACCGAATAGCGCCAAAAAAAAGATCCCGCTTTCCAGCAATGAGAAGTTGGGATTTTCAGCCGGCTGATACGTTGCATATATCAGGATGGCAATAATATAATAAATAAAATTTGCAAACATAGAAGTATATTCAAAAGAATCCTCGAACTCTTGATTTTGATCAGCTTTTTGCAGCACTCCGATTTAATCAAATAGATTGACTGTCTTTTTTATCCGCCTTATAGTATCGCTCTTTTTCACTATATATACACCCGCAATAGGATTGCCTGTACATACCCAGGCGTTTTGAGGTTTCAATCCCTTGTTTCCATCCGTTTCTAAAATCTTCATAATGAAATTTCACCCCCACGGATTTTCCCACGGATTCGCCAATTGACCGGATTAAGCTGTGATTTTGAAACTTGCTGTACAAAAGGGTGCTGGCAAACGCATCAAACTTGCCGTGTTTGGCCATGAGCGCAGTGGAGCGCAATCGGTCGTAGTAACAATAATTACATCGATCTTTTTCGCGAAAGGCAACATTTCGAATAAAAGCCTCCATGTCGTATCCTTCCTGGTAAATGACATGGAGACCTATCGATTTCGAATAGGTTTCAAGCGTTTCCTGCCGCTTCAAGCATTCTGTATAGGGATGGATGTTTCGACGGTAAAAGAATCCCATGACATCCAAGCCTTCACCCTTCAATATTTGAAGTGGATAAATTGCGCAGGGCGCACAACAGATGTGAAGCAGGATTTTCATTGTCTCTCTCCGAAAATGGCGGTTCCGATGCGAACAAGGGTGGCACCTTCTTGAATAGCGACTTCAAAATCACCGCTCATGCCCATGGAAAGTTCATTCAAGGAAATCCCGGGGATATGCATGTTGCGAATGTCGTCCCGTAAGCGGCGGAGGGCCTTGAAAAAAGGTCTTGCCCTTTCAGGGGCATTAAAATATGGCGGCATGGTCATGAGGCCTCTCACCGATACATTTTTCAGACAGCTCATTTCCTGAATCAACGACAGCGTGTCATGGGCCTGCACACCCGACTTGGAATCTTCCTCCGCGATGTTTACCTGAACAAGGATCTTTTGGACCTTGTTATTTTTTTCTGCGTGTTTATCGAGTTCTTTCGCCAGCTTGAACGAATCAACCGAATGAATCAAATCGAATATCTTTACAACATATTTCGCTTTATTGGTCTGCAGGTGCCCGATAAAATGCCATGAAATCGGATAGGTGTAAAGTGCATTGAATTTTTCGCGCGCTTCTTGAACATAATTTTCACCAAAAACGGTAACTCCGGCTTCAAATGCTTCAATCACCTTCTCCTTGGGTTTTGTCTTGCTCACAGCGACAAGCTGAATATCTTCGTCATTACGATCACAAGCCGCCGCTGCGTTTTGTATCCGTTTTCGTATTTGTTCCAGTCGACCTTTCAATCTTCCCCCTGTTTACGTAGATTCCATCTGTTGCCTTCTGCCGGGCCGATAACCCTCTCTGAGATCAGGTATTCAATCACTTCACAAACCGGCAATCCCACAACATTCGTGTAAGATCCATGGATCTGCTTGACAAGGAATGTTCCAAGACCCTGAATGGCATAAGCACCGGCTTTGTCAAAGGGCTCATCTGTTTGAATATACCATTCAATTTCATTTTCTGTAAGCTCTTTAAACTGAACATCTGTTTTGAAGGTATCCGAAAAAAATTTATGCCTGGATTCACAACGAATGGCAACGCCTGTATATACTTGATGCGTTTGCCCGCTCAGGCGCTCAATCATATGGCGGGCATCTTTTTTCGATACCGGTTTCCCCAGAATGTCGCCGTCAATTTGCACGATAGTATCAGCGCCGATCACCCAGCTCTCTGGATATTTTCTTGAAATGTCCGCGGCCTTTTTTTCAGCCAATATTCTCACATAGATTTCAGGTGGAGCCATTGGGATGGTGCTTTCATTAAAATGACTGGGAATGACGGCAAAAGAGACGCCGGCTTTTTTCAACAGATACTGCCTTCTGGGAGATTTTGAAGCCAAAATCAAATGCGGATGCGTTACTGTGGTTTGCATGTTGCATGATTATCAGATGAATGCATATTTGGCAAGATTGAAGGGCGGTTGTATGAAAAAACCGGCATCGATTCGAGCGCTTGTCATCGTGCTGCCATTCAAGAAACACATGCATTGCGCGTATCTTCGCTTGACAACATCCGATAGAATCGATACATCTCATGCAATAAAAAAGGTTAAATAATGGTTTGGATCAGCATGACCCATATCCGCTGATATCTCAAAAATACGATTAAGCAGTACTTGATTTTTTTAGAATTAACTTATTGACTCTTTTTAAAATATGCCTGGGTGGCGGAACTGGTAGACGCAAGGGACTTAAAATCCCTCGACCCTTAGTGGTTGTACGAGTTCAATTCTCGTCCCGGGCACCAGACTATAAAGGGTTCGCGGTAGTATTTCTTTAGGCACCGGCAACATTAAAAGGTGGCGCAACCTCAATTTTACTTTGTCAATATTGAAAAAAATTCCATAAATTCCAACTTGACAAAACTTCCGATTTCTTTTATCTTATAAGGTCTTATAAAGATATTTTCTGTTTTATTTCGATTGAACATAGAAAACCACTTGTACTTTCATTCTAATGAAAAGATTTTTAAAACCGATGCTTGAATTTCTAAAAAGACTGCTCACCCTAAGAATAAGAAAAAGAAGGAGATTTACGACAAAAGATGGCGTATATGTCGTAATGGAAAATTCTTTCTTGAAAAACCAGGTCGCCAATATCAGCATGGGCGGTCTTGCGTTTAACTATGAGGACCATGGCTACAAACTGGGAAAGGGGTCTTACGAGCTCAGGGTAATCGCCAATAAGAACATTGTTTTGGATCGAGTGCCCTTTAAGCGGGTGTCGGATTTCCCGGTAGGCGAAGTCCTTTATCCCTACCGAAAAATTAAACGATTCAGCGTTCAATTTGAAGGGTTGACAAGTGCTCAAAAGACGCAGCTCAAATATTTTTTACAAAATAGCACCATTGGGAGATCTTAAATACAGCGTATTGCTTTATCAGCCTGTTCCGGCCGGACAGATTCAAGAACAAAGCAGAGTGGAAACTTTGCTTTTTTTAATTTTGAATACATGATAGACAGACGGATCGCGTATGGAATCTCTATACTCTTTTCTGAAAATCATCCCGATTCTGATTGCCGCCATGATTGTCGGCAACTGGTTTCTTTCCGAAGTAAAAAAGAATCGTAAATTAAGGGCGCCCTGGTACGCACCTTATCTGTCCATACCCGGGATATTAATTGTTATCATGATTCTAATCCCTATCTTGATGCGGATTCTAAAGCATTGAGAATTACCATTTCTAAAAACCTGAGGCTTCAAGACCCTCCACCGGTCATCGCTGATACGCTTATCGAAAAGCTGACTTTTACCAATCCCAAATGGCTTGAAAATGCAAAAATGGGGAGATGGAACCGGTCCACCCCAAAAGTGCTCCGCTTTTTCAGTCGTGCAAAAGACGGATTATGGGTTCCCAGAGGTGCTCTACGCCAGGTCATTTTGATGTGCAGACATCACGGTGTCCCATACGAAATCAATGATCTTCGACGCAACCTTCCTGAAATTTCTTTTCAATTTAAGGGCACCTTGAAAGATTTTCAGCAAAGCGCTGTTCAAGCAATCATGAAAAGAGAATTCGGCACATTGAGTGCACCCACCGGCAGCGGCAAAACCGTTATGGGTTTATATATGATTGCAAAGCGCAAGCAGCCAGCGCTTATTATTGTTCATACAAAGGAGCTGGCGTTTCAATGGATTGAGCAGATAAGGATGTTCCTGAATGTTCATGGTCAAGACCTGGGGTTGATAGGAGCCGGGGCAACGTCCATTGGGAAAAAGGTTACGGTCGCCCTTGTGCAGTCACTGGTCCGTCGAGCGGATGAAGTCTGTCAACACATCGGCCATCTCATTGTCGATGAATGCCATCGGGCGCCCAGCCGGACATTCACCGAAGTCGTTACTGAATTTGATTCCAAATATATGCTTGGATTGTCGGCGACTCCCTGGCGAAGGGATAAGCTTTCATCCCTTATTTTCTGGCATATCGGTGGCGTTGTTCATACAGTCGACAAATCTCAACTCATAGCAAACGGCCACATTTTAAAGGCGGAGGTGATCATCCGAAAAACAGATTTTGAGCCGTATAGCGATCCGGTCAAGGATTATAGCAAGATGTTGATGGAACTCACTGCGGACGATAAAAGAAATCGCCTCATCGCCTCGGATATTGCAACCGAAGCTCAAAAAAATGAAGGCGTCTGCCTGGTTCTATCGGATAGGAAAAAACACTGCCAAACGTTAAAAGGATTATTGACATATAAATACAAAATCGATGCCGGGCTTTTAACAGGAGATTTGACAAACGAACAGCGGAAAGACGTATTGGTGCAGCTTGGAAAAGGAAACATGCGGGTGCTGATTGCAACGGGTCAGTTGATCGGAGAAGGATTTGACTGTGAAAATTTATCGACCTTGTTCCTGACGACCCCCATTCGATTCAGCGGAAGGGTGCTCCAATACCTTGGAAGGGTATTGCGCCCCTCAAAAGAAAAAGCTAAAGCCAGGGTATATGATTATGTCGATATCAACGTAGGGGTGCTGAAAACGGCCGCAAGCGCACGACAGAAAATTTACAGGCGAGACTAGTTCAGATCCCGGATTCGTAAATCTCATCTTACGATTACTGGTTTGTCATTTCCCTGTCCGTATGATTGCTTAAAAAATATTCGAGCTTCTTCAATTGATCGGATGAAAGGTCGATAAATTGAATTCTCTGGCGCTTTAGCTTGATTGGGCTGAATGAAGGTTCTTCCGCAGAATCCACATCCATGATGGTTTTGAACAGAAGGTTTTCCAGATAAAATTTATTGCCGGCTGATAAAATGTTCATTTCATATGACTGGTCGGTGCGTCCCCTGGTATCGACGTAGCTGAAAGCGAGCCCGCCTTGACTCATATCGATAATCGGTCCGAGTTTAAACGGCTTGGACTTATAGATCGCGCACGCAATTTCAGCCATGCCCATCTTCTTTATTTTATCCAGGCGTGTTTTGTTTGACCCGACAACGGCGAATGTGCCGTTTTGTGCAGAAAACCGCTGATGCTTTCTCCGCTCAATCTGTTTTTCTTTTTCTTTCATGGCGGCGGCCCTTTCTGAAAAGAATAGATAAAGCAGGTGAAGAAAACTGGTCCAATTAATTAAACATATTGAAAATTCAGTAGATCGAATGCGATCGCATAAAAAGTGCAGGAAAAAAGAAGAATCAGCTCGTGGATGAGGCATATACTGAATGTGAGTAATATATGCATCCCAGCGCTTATTGTCAAGTTAACTGCGTTGTGCCGGCATGCGGTTTTACCAAGTCAAAAAGGTGCGTTTCGCTTGATCAAGCCACGTAATGCCTTCGTCCTTTGCCGCTTGCAGCGCCTGATAAAAATCGTCATCAGAGGCAGGTTTTGACAATATTGCTTTCCTGGCTACTTCAGGATAATCAGGTGCGTGGCAGCAGGCATCTGCAATATCAGCGTCCCAGAATTTGAAATCGGGCATGTAAATATCAAAAATACCCGCCAACAAACGCAACGTTTTTACACGGTCATAGCCGCCGCTGTTGTAGACCAGCGGCACGGACAAACCCGATGCAGCAGCTATCTCAACGGCTGATAAGATTTGCGGCAATTCTTTTTTTCAGCACCCCTGTTTCGTACGCTTCAATATATGCAGGTTGAAATGTATCGTTCATTTGAACCGCAACAGCGCTCGCTAACCCCGCGGCAAGCCGCGGGGTTAGCGAGCGAATCAAAATAGATAGAATTCCTTACGGTGGAAGATTCCTCGCAGCAAGCTGCGAAGAATCTTCAATTCTTTATGCTTTGCCGGTTAACAGATCGTAAGCCCTTTGGGCAACATCTTTATCCAGCAAGCATGCAAGCGCTGAGATGAACGATTCCGGGGCGCCTTTGTAACGCATTTCTTCAATATACGTATTGAGAATGGACGTGCGATTGAATTCATTTTGGTTCAAAATGCCAATAATAGCTTGTTTTATTTCCGGATCTTCTTTTGCCACTTGCATAAATGTTACAAAAGGCTCGTCGCTCTGATCGTTTTTGAACGTTTCTTTCAATTTGTTCCATAGCGCTCTTATCATTGTGAGAATAGCGTCCTCAAATAGGGTTTGCTGGATCCCTTTTCAAATACCATATAATCAAGAATCCCATCAGGGCTGAAAAAAAAGGCCAGGGTGTCATAGCGGGTAAGACTCCCGGAAGCAGAAAGGTCGGCACTTCCACCAACAACGATATCAAGCAGCGGCAATCCCAAGGAAAGTTTATTTTCGTACAGCAAAGATCGCTCGTAAATAAACAAATCCTGGTTCTCAATGGATAAAACTTCAGCCGGAGCTCCCAGTTTTGAGAGTACATTCCCCATGGTGGACGTACCGATGTGAAAATTGTCACCGGGATCATGAAGTTCGATGCCGTTAATTTCCCGGTCAATCCGGTACGTGATACAATTTGTAAACAACAGGGAGATACAGAAATTCGCCAGCAGCAACACAAAATATCTCTTAGAACGGAAGGCCGTATTCAGCATTTTTTGCATTCAGGCTCACGCCATAATTTGTTAGCAGGTCGTTGTTATCAAAGAAAAAAACAATTTGATCCGCCTGCTTGTCATAATTGCCGAAACTGATGAAAATCAACCAGATCACGGTTCCCTTGGCAACAGAACGGTGGTAAATATAGGCATTGCCATTGGACAACTTTACCATCTCTGTTGGTGCGCCGAAAAGACTGAGTATCTCTTGAGCGGTGGTTTGACCGGGTTTTACAGAGCTAAGTGCTTCGGATTCAAAGGGATGATAATTTTTATTGGTTCCGAGAACAAAACATCCGGAACAAAGAAACATCAACAGGAAAGCCAATACCAAAAAGAATTTTTGTTTCAACATGCCATCTCCCCATGTATATTACTTTTATTATATTCCCGGTACAAAAGGCAACATTTTAATCATGCAATCCCGTTCAAACGCCAATGATACATCAAGCGGCCCAGAAAAATCACGAATAAATATAGAAAAATTGAATCATGTATGCTAATGCTTTTTGATAAAAAAAATTTCCGTTATAATAATGAAAATGGCGGAATTGAACATTCCTCGCAGCAAGCTGCAAGGAATGTTCTGCCTTACGGCAGTGCTTCGCAGCCACCGTAAGGAATTCTATCTGATTCGCTCGCTGTTGCGATTCAGGACACCAGAAACCGAAAATCCCGTACCCCTTGGATTCTTTTTCCCGACGAAATGAAAAAACAAAAAATATCAATAAAGGAAGATGCTCATGAAATTTATGGTATGTCTCGATGAATCGAAAACCTCAAAAGCCGCATTACAGCTTGCGAAAAAGCATGCAGAGGCATTTAAGGCCGATCTCATTCTTGTCACGTCCATGTTGACAGGGACAGAAAATGAAAAAGAAAAAATCAAAGAAGCGGAAGACCAGCTGAACAATTCAAAAAATATCTATGAAAAGGATGGCATCCCCTGTGATACCCACCTGTTGATCAGAGGGCTTTCTGCAGGAGAAGATCTGGTGGACTTTGCACATGAGCAGAAAGCCGATCTTCTTTTTATTGGTATAAAAAGAAGATCAAAGGTGGAAAAGCTCGTATTCGGATCCACCGCCCAATATGTCATACTGCATGCCGATTGCCCGGTGGTCACCGTTAAATAAGAACTGACGTTAAAGGAATATCATGAAACCCAAGAGCTTTATGGAACTGGCTCAAAAAAAACTCGTCGTTTTTGACGGAGCCATGGGCACCATGCTGATTGCAGCAGGGCTCAAATCAGGTAACATCCCTGAGCTGTGGAATATCGAGAAACCCGAAATCGTCATGTCGGTGCATCAACAGTACTATGAAGCCGGCGTCGATGTCGTGCATACAAATACTTTCGGCGGATCGGCTATGAAACTTCAACAAAAAGGGCTTTCAGATCAAATGGAGGCGATCAACACAGCAGCCGTGAGACTCGCCAGGCGCGTCTGTCCGAAAAATGCCTTTGTTGCCGGTGATTTAGGCCCCACCGGTAAAATGCTGAAACCTTTCGGAGATGTCGGCATCGAGGAATTGGTAGAAACATTCCATCGTCAGGCATCCGCTTTGCTGAAAGCAGGCGTCGACCTGATTAGTATTGAAACCATGTTTTCGCTGGAGGAGGCAGTCGCTGCCGTCAGGGGAGCGAAACAGGCGGGTGATTGCCCTGTTATTGCATCGATAACCTATAATAAAACACCCGGCGGCTTTTTTACCATTATGGGGGAAAGCGTTGAACAATGCGTTTCCGCTTTTGAAAAAGAGGCTGTCGACGTTATCGGGAGCAACTGTACATTGGGAAGCAAGGATATGATCGATCTAACAAAAGAGTTGAGGCGTCGAACAAAAAAGCCGATTTTGCTTCAACCCAATGCAGGGAAACCCGTTCAGAAAGAAGGCGTTACCACCTATGAACAAACGGCGGATGAATTTGCCGCCGACATCCAAAAAATAATCCATGAGGGTGCGAACATGGTAGGAGGGTGTTGCGGCACTAACGCCGATTTCATGAAAACCATCGTGAATGCACTATCACAATCCAATGGAAACAGCAGCGCCTGACCGACAATATTTTGAGGCCTAACCGGCATCTTATCCAAAATGCACGCATCCTTATCATAATCATATAAACAAGGAGGCAATCCCATGAAAAAAATTATGTTTTTATTGATGACTTTCGGCACGCTGAGTCTTGTTCTTTCACCGGCTGTTTCTGCTAAAATGCTGCATATCGGTGAAGCACAAATTGTATCTCATCCGGCATTGGACAACGATTCCAAGGGATTCAAAGCCGCTTTGGAGGAAGCGGGATTCATCGAGGGGCAGCAGGTGGTATTTGACAGACAGAATGCCCAGGGAGATCAGCCGAACTGTTCCATTATTGCACGAAAATTCGAAGACGACCGGGTTGATCTCATACATGCCATCAGCACACCAAATGCACAGGCATCCGTAAAAATTTCCAAAACCATTCCCATTGTATTCTCATCGGTAACCGATCCGGTGTCCACCGGTATTGTACCCCGACTCGGGAAAACCGGTACGCATGTCACCGGTGTCAGTGACCGATGGCCCATTGAACTGCAGTGCAAAATGTATCAGGATCTGGTCCCGTATGCCAAGCGATGGGGAACCATCTACAATCCCGGAGACGTCAATGTGACGTTTCATATCAAGGAAATGAAAGAAGCGGTGGAAAAAATGGGGGGGACGCTCATTGAGGCGCATATATCAAGCACCTCGGAAGTCATGCAGGCGGCTCAGAGTCTGGTGGGTCGTGTGGACGCCATCCATATCACATCAGACAACGCATCCGTTTCCGCTTTTGAGTCCATTACCAAAGTGTGCAACGCCAATAAAATCCCGCTGTTTGCCGGTGACCGCGACAGCACCCCCCGGGGCGCCGTTGCCGCTTATGGGTTGGATTATTTCATGATCGGTTATTCGGCCGGTCAAAAAGCCGTCAGAATACTAAGGGGTGAAGACCCCGGCCAAATCCCTGCAGGCCTGGCATCGGGGTACAGCCTGTGGGTCAGCTTGAAACATGCAAAAGCTCAAGGCCTGAAACTTCCCTTGACGCTTATAGAAAAAGCAGCGGATAAGCTCTGGGATGAGCAAGGAAATGTTATTAAGGAATAATAATGATTTTAGACAGCTTGCTGCGCATCATTCCTGTTTCACTTGAACAGGGACTGGCTTACGCGCTGGTGGCAATTGGAATTGTCATCAGTTTTCGTATTCTTGCGTTTCCGGACCTGACGGTCGACGGAAGTTTTGCACTGGGCGGCGCGGTCATTTCCCGATTGATTATTGAAGGAGCGTCGCCGTTTTTCAGTGTGCTGATAGCCGTTCTATGCGGTTTTATGGCGGGTTGCCTCACCGGAATACTCAACACGCGCTTGAAAATCAACAGCCTGCTGGCTGGAATTCTTATGATGACCATGCTCTATTCAGTTAATTTGCGTATCATGGGACGCTCAAACATTCAATTGCTGACGGTCGATACCCTCTTGACGCCATTGGAAAATTTGGAAATTAACCGGTTTATTCCAATTATTAGCTTTTTTTTGGTTGTAACCTTTGCCTTCAAATTCCTCATGGATTTGTTTCTGCATACGCAAATCGGATTGGCCATGCGGGCAACAGGCGACAATGAGCAGATGATCCGCACCCTTGGCGTCAATACCGATCGTATGACCGTATTGGGGCTCGGCATCTCAAACGGCCTGGTTGCATTGTCCGGTGCGCTCGTTGCTCAGGATCAGGGGTTTTCGGATATCGGAATGGGTATCGGAATGATCGTATCGGCGCTTGCGGCCATTATTATCGGAGAAACCCTTATCGGAACGCGATCGGTCACGCGTATGACGCTGGCCGCCGTCATTGGCTCCATTATTTACAAAATGATTATCTCAATCGGGCTCCGGCTGGGACTGGCGCCGACGGATTTGAAGATGGCTACAGGGATTATGGTTATTCTCGCCCTCGGAATACCGGCTTTGAAAAAAGAGAAAGAGGGCAAACTGCATTTGAGAGGGGTATAAAAAATGTCTTAAGTTTTAGGTGTTAAGTTTTAAGTAAATATAAACATAAATAAATTTATGAGCTTATTATCCAAAAAATAGTTGTGCTGTAATCAGCTGAACTCGTTGGGTCTTAAAACACCGCTGTTATTGGATATAGACCCGGCTTTTTTAATAACCTAAAACCACCTAACATTTAAAACCATTTAATTTAACACCATGCTTGTATCATGCTGCAAATAGAAGGCGTGCGAAAAATTTTTAACGCTGGTACGGTCGATGAAAAGGCTGCCATCGACGGCATCGACATGTCAATCGGCGCAGGCGATTTCGTCACGGTCATTGGCAGCAACGGGGCCGGCAAGACAACACTTTTGAACCTTATCGCAGGCACCTGCACACCGGATGAGGGCGATATATACATTGATGGGAAAAAGGTTACGCACCTGCCGGAGCATGAACGGGCAAGGTTTCTCGGCAGAATTTTTCAAAACCCGTTAACAGGAACTGCGGCTTCCATGACCATTGAGGAGAACCTCGGGATGGCCGATTTAAGAGGGAAGCGCAGAACATTGGCTTGGGGAGTGACCAAGGCCCGGCGGAAAGACTACCGGCAATTGCTTCTGCAAATGGAACTGGGACTCGAAAACAGATTGAAGCAGTCCGTCAGCTTGCTTTCCGGCGGCCAGAGGCAATCTCTGACCCTCCTCATGGCGACGCTGTCTGTCCCCAAAATGCTTTTGCTGGATGAGCACACGGCCGCGCTCGATCCCAAAACAGCTAAGCGCGTGATGCATCTTACCCAGAAAATTATTGATCAAAACAATCTCACGGCCATTATGGTAACCCATAACATGGAACAAGCCATTCGATATGGAAATCGACTGGTCATGCTCCATGAAGGAAGAATTCAACTGGATATACGGGGTGAAGTGAAAAAGTCATTCACCGTGGAGGAAGCGGTCAAAAAATTTGGATCGACACTTAAGGATGAGGCGCTGCTGACCTGCCGGTAACCTGAGCCTTCTATTGAGCACCTTGATCCCGGAGGTCAGTCTTTGACTAAAGTGAACGTTTCAGATTTTAAGAATATTGGAATTAGAAATATTTGCAGTGGATATCATCACAACACATAAAAATACGGATTTTGATGCGCTGGCTTCAGTGATGGCCGCAAAACTTCTTTTTCCGGATGCCGTTCCCATCCTGCCAAAACAGATCAATCCGAATGTAAAAGCTTTTCTGTCAATTCATAAAGAAATATTCGAAATTTATTCTTCAGATCAAATCGAATTGGATCGGACCGAAAAAATGATTGTGGTGGATGTGAACCGTTGGGAACGACTTGACGGCATGGAAAGCTTGAAGACAATGCACGGTTTAAAAATTTATCTCTGGGACCATCATCCGGATGGCGGCAATATCGATGCGGAATGGACCTGCAACGAAACCATGGGAGCAACGATCACTCTCCTGATTCGACAATTGAAACAAAAGAAAAATAAGATCACCCCGTTTCAGGCGACTCTGTTTCTGGCAGGCCTCTATGAAGATACCGGTAACTTGACATTTTTATCTACAACGGCGGAGGATGCCCATGCAGCCGGGTATCTACTTGAAAAAAAAGCCGATCTGAATATTGTTTCTTCTTTTTTACGACCAGCCTATGGAGAAAGACAGAAGAATATCTTATTTGATATGCTCCAGAAAGCCGGTCGTTCAAGGGTGCATGGATACACGCTGAGCCTCTCTCAAATCGAAATAAGCGGCCATGTGGAGAATCTAGCGGTTGTCGTGCAGATGTATCGAGAAATATTGAATGTTGATGCTGCGTTCGGCATTTTTAGCAGCGGCAATGGCGGCAAATGCATGGTGATCGGCCGCAGCAAAGCAGAAACACTCGATGTCGGTTCAATTATGCGGGGATTGGGCGGCGGGGGACATCCCGGAGCGGGTTCCGCCATGCTGAAAGGCGTCAACCCGGATACGGTGACGGATTTAATCATTACATTGATACGGGGAAATCAGCAGTCATCTGTACAACTTGCCGATATCATGTCATTTCCCGTCCTTACCGTAGAATCGGATACGACCATGGAATCAGTAGCGGTCTTGTTACGTGAGTATGGATGCACCGGTGTT
>CAYTAQ010000091.1:0-16167 GCA_964435695.1 uncultured Desulfobacterales bacterium
ACGGCTTCCCTTACGCTGCCCTGAATCGATGTGACAACGTCTATGTTGTTTTGCCGAAGGGTGCGGGCGATGTCAGGAGAAATATAGCCGGTTAAAAGGGCTTTTGCGCCCATGCCGAGAATGAGGGATATGGTTTGAATACCGGATCCCGGGCCGTGAGATGTAGACGAACCTTTTGCAGCCTCAAATGCCAGGGAGTCCATGTCGATGACCATCAGGTATCTCGCTGTGCCCAGCCGGTGTTCAACGCTGGCATCCAGATTCGGCGCGGTAGCAGGAACGGCAATTTTCATTCGGCCCCCATTTTTGGCATTGTTGTTGCAGAAGCATAACAACATAAAAAAACTTGGAATTTCGATTTTTACTGATACAATAATATCATGTGACAATCGATGCAATGAAAACAATCAAATTGTCCGGTTGTTGGAAGTCGTTGTTGCACAGCATAAAGAAAGGGGGAGCAGATGGCTGTTCAAGTTTTGATCAGAAGAAAAATCGTAAAGGAAAAAATCAAAGAAGTGGCACAGCTCATGGTAAAATTACGATCTATTGCACGCGCGCAACCGGGGTACATGTCCAGTGAATCCCTTAAATGTATCGATCCACCCGGCGATGAAGAGTATCTCATCAGAAGCACGTGGCAATCCGATGAAGACTGGCAAAGATGGTTGAACAGCGAGGAAAGGATAGCTATTCAGCACAAAATCGATGCCATCACCCGGGAAAAAACAGATTATAAAGTGTATGAAGCGCTGGTGGGCGGTATTTTTCCTAAATAGTGACTATCCATTGGGGACGAACACTCACGCGCTTTCCGGTCAGAACACATTTTATTGGAATTACAGCCGACCAACGATGAGCTACCTTCAGAACATCCGAAAACTGGTGGGATCACGCCGGATTTTTGTGCCAGGCGTGCGGGCCGTTATTGTTAACAATGCCGGAGAGATTCTACTGCAGCGGCGAACCGACATTGATGTGTGGGGATTGCCGGGCGGTTCTGTTGAGCTTGATGAGACCGCTTTTGAGGCGCTCAAACGGGAAGTGGCGGAAGAAACGTCTCTGTTGGTGCTCAAAGCCGAGCCCATGGCTCTTTACTGCGGCCCTGATCAAAAATTTGCTTACCCCAACGGTGACAGCGTACAATGTTTTGCGGTTGCCTTTATTGTCCGAAAATGGGAGGGGCAGCCCCGTGCGGACGGTATAGAAGGTTCCATGGTACGTTTCTTTTCGCTTTCAAAGCTTCCTGAACAACTTTCATTGATTCACCGGCAGACGATTCAGGATTATGCCGGATATGACGGCAAATTTATCTGCTAAACATCCGAACCATGATCCAATCTTGGATGCCAACCGGTGCATTGCATTACCCTACCGTCACCTAATGTTGATGATTTCGTTAAGGTTAAGCTGATTTTTATTTTCTCATTTTCCAGCAATGGCACCATTTATGCATTCATATAAAATAAAAGAAAAAAATGTCGAATGTGTCCGCGTCGGGTTTGAACCGCAACAGTGAGCGTTTTCCCTCCGGCTTGCCGCGGGGTTAGCGAGCGAATCAAAATAGATAGAATGCCTTGCGGTGGAAAATTCTTCGCAGCTTACTACGAGGAATTTTCAATATTATATTACAGGAAACATCAAACCCAATAACCGAAAGGAGGATACAATGAAAGCCAGAAACTGCTGTAAGACGATGGAGGCGGAACTGACCGCCTGGAAGGCCAATGTTTATGATATTGTGCGCAATATGGAAAAGCTGCCTGGAGGGGAAAAAGAAAAGATACTTCCCAATATCGAAGATCTTCATATCCTTATTGCGGAGATGGATGACCGCCTTGATCAGATTAGGGAAAACTGCACCCCGGAAACCGGCATCGACGATATCAGGACCGACAGGGAGATTTTCGACAAATCACTGTCAAGGCTTCGCGTAACAGCAGAGGAAGCCATGCGCGGGTTAGGCGCCGGTAATTTTGGAGGATAGCGAAATGAATCGCAACAGCGGGTGCTCCCCTTGCGGCGATTCGACTGTCTTCAGTCCTGAGGCCTCGGCGTGAGCGTGGCCGAACGCTCAGACCGAAGAGAGGACTTGGAGTGATCCTCAGTCGAATGTCTCGCCGAAGCCTTGCTGCGAGGAATTTTCAATAATCAACCAAAGGGCAAGACCGTGGGAAGTTCATTGAAATGCCAAGACATATGCCAAAAAATATTAAATTATGTTTTTTGGCATAACAATTGCTTTTTGTTAATAGCTAAGGGGTTAATTTGGCATTACCTCCATTTGATGCTTAACCACCTTTCACGAGCAGCAAATCGGCCCTTTGGGATAGGCCCTCTGGGTCGATTTGCTTTTTGATTCTCATGGTCTTATGCTTCTGGAAGCATCGATGTCTGGAGAAAATAGCGTTACCGTAACGTTAAGTAACGTTAATTTTGTCCATTATAGAAACCCCTGTTCTATGGGCAAGGTCAAAGTTCAGTGTTCCGCCATGGCGGGATTGCCTTCTAAACAAATCAATACCAGGCCTAATGGGCATTCATGCACATCATAACAACACATAAAAACACTGATTTTGATGCACTGGCTTCCGTGGTTGCCGCCGCCATTCTGTATCCGGATGCCATCACAATTCTTCCCGGTATTCTCAACCCCAATGTCCGGGCGTTTATATCCCTCCACAAAGACTTCTTCGAATTCTGTCCGCCGCACAAGGTTGACCTGAAAAAGGTCGAAAGGCTGATTGTGGTGGACACCAGCAGTTGGCGGCGTTTGGACCGTCTCGATGATTTGAAGGAGAAAAAAAATCTCGATATTCATCTCTATGGTTTTTGCCCGGTGGATCGGCAGTTAACAAAAGGCTGCAAAGATCAGTTCCCGATGCTGCAGACATAAAATTGCCATGAGAAATAATAGCATGGAAGACCCTGTCAGTGTTTAAGTGGATTAAGGATATTTAATGGAAGTCATGCCGGTTATTAAAAATGCCTTGATGATCATGTTTTTTGTATTTGTGATGATGGTGTTGGTAGACTTCGCCAACACTGCCGGCAATAGACGGTTGTCGGACGTTTTGCTTGGCGGGCATTGGCGCCAATATATGCTGGCGTCTTTTCTCGGATCCACACCGGGTTGCCTGGGCGCTTTTATGAATGTGAGTTTGTATGTACATGGCATGATCAGCTTCGGCGCCATCGTGGGTGGGATGATCGCCACCTCCGGTGATGAAGCGTTTGTCATGCTTGTACAGTTTCCAGGTACGGCGATCTTTCTTTTCATTCTCTTGTTTTTGCTGGGGATTATTTTTGCCTGGGTCAGCGATAAGTTGATTAAGGTATTAGGAGTCACCCCGTGTGAATCATGTCTGCAGAGTCATTGTGAACACTGCGAATCTGAAGGGGGTGGTGCGGGACGTTTGCGGAATTATTTTCGAATTTCAAACATTAGGGCAAACCTCCAGTCACTTTCTTTTACAAGATTTTTATTTATGGTGTTAATCGCCTGTTTTTTAGGCCTGGTGGCCATCGGCATATTGGGCCCCTCTATTTGGAACTGGAAGCGAATCACATTTGTAATATTGTCCGTGACCGTATTTTATGTGGCACTGATGGCGCCTGAGCATTATTTGCATGACCATATCTGGAACCATATTATTAAAAAACATATATTTCGGGTATTTCTATGGACCCTCGGGGCATTGCTGCTTGTCGATGCAGGCCTTCAATTTTGGCATATTGACAGCTTTGTCCACGCACATATGATGTGGGTATTGGTGGTCGCGGCTATCGTCGGCATCATTCCGGAATCAGGTCCTCATTTGGTCTTCGTCATGATGTATGCCAAGGGCCTGATACCCTTTTCCGTTCTTTTAACCACGTCCTTTATTCAGGATGGACACGGCATGTTGCCGATGCTTTCCTACAGTTTAAAAGATTTCATGCTGATCAAAATATTCAACATTATTTTTGGCGTTACGATCGGCTTTGTTCTATATCTATCAGGGTGGTAAAAATGATACTTTAAAAATACGGAAAGGAGACATGCTATGTATGCACTTATCTATGATGAAAAAGATTTGATCAAAAAGGGTGAAAAGGTCATATCGGTACACAGGAAGCGCGCAACGGCGGAAACCGCTTTGGAAAAACGTAAACGTAAACTCGGCAGAAAAGTCTGGGAATGCAATACCCGCATCGTCTGGATCGATGGCAGTATAAAGCCAGGCGACTTTGTAACACCGGGGCAGTATTCTTCCTGGCGTCCGGGAGAAAAAGTGCCCCATGGAGAGATGTATTCCGATACGGATTAAGCTGTTTTAATTTTAAGAGTCATCAGCAGAATCAAACATTTGTAACGTTACCCATGCGTTACTTTACGTTACTTTGGGGGGTAGAGGCTGAAGATAAATACCTATACCCAATGGGTGTTTCAAGTCCCAGGCTTTATGCGATATCCGAGGTTTTTCAATTTTAACTATTTGTAAATAAAGCACATACTCCCTATTAATTCCCAACGCCCGCCAGTGAAAACCTGATAAATACATCTTTTTTTGAACCCACCAACATTGTTTGGCATATCTTTTGATAGACATACCAGTTCAGTCTGATTTTTATCACTGTATCAGGAGGAAAATTTATGGATATGAACGTATATTTCCCTGGAGGAAAGAAAGTTAACGCAAATTACAAAGGATTTACCATTGAAACGGACCAGGCCAAAAGCGAGGGGGGAGACGAGAGTGCGCCGGAACCCTATAGCCTGTTTCTGGCATCCATCGGTACGTGTGCCGGAATTTATGTCGTCTATTTCTGCCAGGAACGGGGTATTGACCCATCAAGTATCGCCATTCGACTTCAATTTGAGAAAAATGAAAAAAATCACCTGACGGAAGCGGTGCATATCCATATCGATCTGCCACCCGGTTTTCCGCCGAAATACAAGGGTGCCATCGTCAAAACCGCTGAACTTTGCTCGGTGAAAAGAAATATCCTTGCGCCACCTCAATTTACTGTTTCCGCCGACATTCGGGTCGAATAATGCCCGAAATTCAGATTCAAGGTATTAACGGAAAGGAAAAAAGAAAGGTTATAAAATGAAAAAGGCTGATTACGATCTGGTGATTATCGGTGGCGGGGCAGCCGGTTTGACGGCTGGAATCTACGCGTCTCGAGCCAGGCTGAACACGGTTCTCATTGAAAAATCCGCACCCGGCGGACAAATTTTATTAACGGATTGGATCGAAAACTATCCAGGATTCCCCGAAGGATTGGCCGGTCACGCATTGGTTCAGCAGATGTCCGATCAAGCAAAAAAATTCGGGCTCAAAATTGCATCCGGCGAAGTGAAATCCATCGATTATTCGGAAACCGTTAAGAAGGTCCATTTAGGGGATAAAACCATTTCTACCCACTCGGTCATCATCGCCACCGGTGCTTCCTTTAGAAAATTGGGAATTCCGGGTGAAGACCGCTTTTACGGCAAGGGGGTATCCTCCTGTGCAACATGCGACGCGCCTTTTTATAAGGATCGTGTGGTGGTTGCTGTGGGTGGAGGCGACACAGCCGTTCAGGAAAGTCTGTATCTCACCAAGTTCGCCAAGAAAGTCTATCTGGTTCATAGGCGGGATCAGCTACGGGCAACCAAAATCCTACAGGAGAGGGTGCTTTGTAACGATAAAATCGAGATTCTGTGGGATCACATCCCAACCAAAGTCGATGGGTTCTTCAATGTTGAGAAAGTTGCCTTAAAAAATGTAAAAACCGGGGAGGAATCCACTCTTAAGGCCGACGGATGTTTTATATGGATTGGTATAACGCCCAACACGAACTTTTTAAACAATGGCATTACGGTTGATGAAACCGGATTTTTAATGACCGATGAAAACATGGAAACCTCCGTTCCGGGAGTATTTGCGGCCGGTGATGTACGCCACACGCCGCTGAGGCAGGTGGCTACGGCCGTGGGAGACGCAGCGGTTGCAGCCATCTCGGCTGAGCGGTACATCGAGTCCATAACTGTAAAAGATTACTGCTAAGGTGACGCAATCCAGGCATAATTTTATTGCCTTTCTCTGGCATGCCCTTTTTCTTGCTTTCGTCACCACGTTTATAGACGTTAATACGGTATTTTCTTCTTTGATCTTAAAGATCGGCGGCTCAAGTATCCATGTCGGGCTGCTTACCGGTATTGCTGTCGGTTTGCCCCTGGTAACCCAGCTTTTGTTTGCAGGGTTTCTGGCAGGTCGTGCCCGCAAGAAACCTCATTTTCTTGAAACGTGTTCGCTGCAAACCATAGCCCGGCATACAAAGCATGTTTGACTTTCTACGAGATTAGCCTATATTAAAAAGCCAAAACAACTTGAAAGGAATGGACATGGGAAAGTGCGTGAATCATCCGGATAGAGAAACCAGTTACATGTGCTCCAAGCACGGCATCTACATGTGTGAGGAATGTCTCGAATGCCGCGATCCCAACATCTACTGCAAATTTCGCAGCGCCTGCCCGGTGTGGTACGAACACAAGCGCAGGGAACGGGAGACAAGGCAAAGAGCGGCTGCCATGGAGGGAGCAGAAATCTGCCGCGTGACCTTTATGCCGGAAGATAAAACCGCCCAGGTGGTTCCGGGGTCCACTCTTTTGGAAGCGGCACAGAAAGCGGATGTCCATATCAATGCCTCCTGCAATGGCAAGGGCTCGTGCGGTAAATGCAAAATTATCTTGAAAGAGGGAAACGTCGAGTCGGAACCGACGCCGTTGTTGAGCGATCAGGAAAAAAAGAAAAATTATCTTCTGGCCTGTCAGACAAAGGTGTTGGGAAATGTTGTGGCAGCTATCCCTGAAGAAACGATCGAACGGCGATTGAAAGTTGCCGGTCTCGGTAAGGAGGCCACGGAAAAGCTGAAAGGCCGTGTGACGCATATCGAACCCATGTTGCAGGAGATTTCGATGGAACTCGTATCACCGACCCTGGATGATTCGGTGAGTGATTTGGACCGGCTCAAACGCGGGCTGAAAAATGCCGGCTGCGATATCGAGCGGATGAATGTGGGGCTAAAAGTAATGCGGGATCTTTCGACTGTGATGCGAGATGAAAATTGGAAAGTTACGGCTTCCGTCATTCAAAAAAAATGTTCAAATGAGGTCCTTCAGGTAAGACCCGGCAACGGCCGGGCGGAGTCGTTGGGAATTGCAGTGGATGTGGGAACCACATCCATTGTCGTTTATCTTGTCAGCATGAAGACCGGTGATATCTTAGCGGCCACCTCCGGTCACAACCGGCAGGCCGCCTGCGGAGACGATGTCATCAACCGGATTGTCTGTGCAGAGAACGACGGTGTTGCCAAATTGAGCAAAATGGTTTTGTCGACCATCAACAATTTGATCAGTGAGGCCCTGGACAGTGTCGCTGCCGATCATCTTCAGGTAAAGAATGCCGTTATTTCAGGAAACACCACCATGACCCATCTGATGCTGAAGATCGAGCCCCGGTATATCCGTCGGGAGCCTTATATCCCGACAGTTTCCGAATATCCTATTTTTAAGGCCGGGGAAATCGGTATCAAGGTAAATCCCATCGCTGCTGTTTTTATCATGCCGGGGCCGGCGAGCTATGTGGGTGGGGATATTGTTTCGGGCATGATTTACTCGGGACTCCACAGAGAGGAACCTTTGACATTGTTTATTGATGTCGGCACCAACGGCGAAATTGTTTTGGGCAGTAAGGAATGGCTGATGACCGCTTCGTGCTCGGCCGGTCCGGCCTTCGAGGGAGGCGGCATTCGGTGGGGCATGCGGGCCGAGGACGGCGCCATTGAAAAAGTGACCATCGATCCGCATACGCTTGAACCGACATTTTCAACTGTCGGCGGCGAAGCACCCAGAGGGATTTGCGGTTCCGGTATGATCGACTTGCTTTCTGAAATGCTGATGAAGGGGGTCATCGACCCAAAAGGAAGATTCCGGCCGCCTGCTTCACATCGGCGGATGAAAGACAATCCGGAGAACCCGGCATATATCATAGCCTTTGCCGATGACACGTCCATGGGAGAAGATATTGTTTTCAGCGAAACCGATATTAACAGTCTGGTATTGAGCAAAGCTGCCGTATACGCAGGTTTTACGACGCTTCTCCATCAGGCGGGTCTTGATTTCGGCGATGTAGATCGTATTTGGATAAGTGGCGGATTCGGGCAATACCTGGACATTGAGAAGGCAATCAGCATCGGCCTGCTGCCGGATATTGACCGCAGCAGGTTTCAATATTTGGGTAACAGTTCCATCGCAGGTGCCTATATGGCGTTGTTATCGGATACCCATCGAAAGGAGGCGCGGGACATTACAAACAATATGACCTATGTAGATTTTTCCAGCAACCCCCAGTTTATGGATGAGTTTACATCGGCGCTTTTTCTGCCGCATACAAACATGAACGCCTTTCCGAGTGTCCGACCCAATTAATTTTAGCGCAACCCGCCGCCTATAAGCGGCGGGTTGCGCTAAAATTAAAAGCCGGCATTTTCAAAGAGTTTTTTAAGATTTAATTTATTGATCCCCTCCGTAAATATTTCATTGATCAGCCTTTCTCCACCTGATTTTCCCATGATCTTTGTCCGTTCAGCCTGGGCGTGAATTCTTTCTCTGCCGGTTTTGGAGCCGTCTTTTGACAATTTTGCCTCATAGCTCAAATCACTGGTCCAGGTTCGACCTTTCAGGCCTATCAGAAAATTTTCCAAGGACAATTCCAGGGTTGGTAGCGCATTTGTTTCTTCATCAACCACCGTGATGTCCATCGTTTCAAGACGATTTTTCAAGGCTTTTTTAAAAAGATCTGGGAGGTCGCTGGTTTCGACTGCGCCGCCTGGAACAGTTTCCGGGGCCACCAAAACAAAGGTCCCATCCCATTTGTCGAACTCTTTTTGAGCTTTTTCAGAAAATATCGCTGAATTTTCACGCGCATCGATTATTTTTAAAGCAATGCTGTTTTTTGGCAACTCAATGCGTTTTTCGGGAATATCGTATTTTACATTCAGATGGTAAGGCTTTGCACATGCACCGATGCACAGGGCGAGCAAAATGAAGGCGAGGCGCTTTGTTAAGGGCGACAAAATTATTTTCATGGTGGCTCCCTCCTTAATGAATAGAGATCGGCACCGCTCAACTTTTGGATGCCGACAGATTATTTTTATTAACGCGATGGTATGTTCGATTAAAAAGAAATAACCCGGGTATGTCAAGAGAAAGTCGCGCCATGAAGCCTTGATGGCTTCTTAAAACTGGATTTATTAAGTGTTTTTGCTTGCAATACTAAAAAAAAATGTGTTATTCCAATGATGTTTAGTTATTTGCTTTGATAGCGGAACAGAGACAGAGGACTTGTTATTCAACAAAAAATCTGGACAAGGAGGGAAATCGTATGAAAATCTTTAAAGCATTGTTTATTATGTTTGCTGTACTATCCCTTGCGGGTGCATCCATGGCCGGTACGCTTGAAGATGTCAGGGCCAAAGGGTTTATCCAGGCAGGTGTCAACGGTGATCTGTTCGGCTTTGGTAAAGCCGATGAAAAGGGTGTCTGGCGAGGACTCGATGTCGATACCGCAAGGGCGGTTGCGGCTGCAGTTTTCGGTGATGCAGACAAGGTAAAATACACACCATTGACTGCTAAAACGCGGTTTACCGCACTTCAGTCGGGCGAGATCGATGTGCTGACGCGAAACTGTACCCAAACGCTTACGCGTGACACGGCGCTGGGGCTGGATTTTTGTCAGGTCAACTATTATGACGGTCAAGGCTTCCTGGTTCCGAAAAAGATGGGAATCAAAAGCGCAAAAGAACTCGACGGTGCTACCGTGTGTGTGCTTCCCGGTACGACTACCGAGTTGAACGTCGCGGATTATTTCAGGGCCAATGGCATGAAAATGAATCCCGTTGTTATTGAAAATACAGCTGAACTTGCCAAGACCTTCTTTGCCGGACGATGTGACGTGCTTACGTCGGATGCATCCCAGCTCGCCGGAACGCGCGCGGTTGCCCCGAATCCAAAGGATTATATTATCCTGCCGGAAATTATTTCGAAAGAACCGTTGGCGCCGGCAGTACGCCACGGCGACAACCAGTGGAAGGATATTGTTCACTACAGTGTGCTGGCCCTGATCAATGCGGAAGAATTGGGTATTACATCCAAGAACGTCGATGAAATGCTCAAGAGCAAGGATCCGAGAATCATGCGCTTTCTCGGTGTTACCGAAGGCAACGGGAAAGCACTGGGACTTGATGAAAAATTCGCTTATAACATCGTTAAACAAGTCGGCAACTACGGGGAGATATTCGAGAGAAACGTGGGCGTTAAAACACCTCTCGGCATTGAGCGTGGTTTGAACGCACTCTGGACGAATGGCGGCCTGATGTACTCTCCGCCGTTCAAGTAACAAGGCTTGAAAATTGATTTTGTCCCGCTGCTTTCAGCACGGGACAAAATCAAATGCATTTCATAAAATCGTTACACGGTTTTATTTGGGCGCTATGCAGACCAACCAGGAAAACACCAGGGAGGAGACAGCTTCCAAAGCGGTTGCCTTTTTCAACGACCCCAAAAAGCGGTCGATTTTGTTTCAGATCGCGACGCTCCTGATAGTGGGGTTGGCGGCCTTTTATTTGATATCAAATACGCTCACCAATCTCGAAAAGCAATCCATTGCAACCGGTATCGGTTTTCTACAAAAAGAGGCGGCTTTTGAAATCGGGGAATCGCCCATTGCCTATTCCGCAGCCGATACCTACGGCCGCGCCCTTTTGGTCGGCTTTCTAAATACCCTGATCATATCATTTGTGGGGATTACGATTACCATCATTTTGGGTGCTGTGATCGGTGTCGCCCGGTTGTCCTCTAACTGGCTCGTATCAAAACTCGCTGCCGGATATATCGAACTTTTCCAGGACATCCCCGTGCTTCTTCAGCTTTTTTTCTGGTATGCTTTTTTCTACAATATCCTGCCCTCACCTAAGCAGGCACTGAGTCCGGTTGCAGGCGTCTTTTTGAGCAATCGTGGACTGGTTTTTGCGGTGCCGGAATCGCACCCGGTCTATAAATACATGGCGCTTGCAACGGTTGCCGCCTGTATCGTAATCTATTTCGTTAGACGCTGGGCAAGGAACAGACAAGAACGGACAGGTCAGATATTCCCTCTTTTTCGCGTCTCACTGGCCGTTCTGATAGGATTTCCACTGGTGACCTGGGTGCTGGGCGGTGCTCCCACGGCCATGAATGTCCCTTCACTGCAGGGGTTTAATTTCAAGGGGGGAAGAAACATCAGCCCTGAGTTTACCGCGCTTCTGCTTGGGCTGATTCTGTACACGGCCGCGTTTGTGGCTGAGGTGGTGCGGGCCGGGATTCAATCGGTGAGCAAAGGGCAGACTGAAGCGGCCAAGTCCATGGGCCTCAAGCCGGCCTTTGTCCTGAATCTAGTAATCCTGCCTCAGGCGCTGCGGGTCATCATTCCGCCGCTGACGAGTCAGATGCTGAATCTGACCAAAAACAGTTCCCTGGCAGTGGCCATCGGTTATCCTGATTTTGTTTCCGTGGCCGGCACAACCATCAACCAGACCGGTCAGGCCATCGAAGGTGTGGCGCTGATGATGATCGTCTATCTGACCTTGAGCCTGCTGACGTCGGCTTTCATGAACTGGTATAACAAAAAGACGAAGCTGGTGGAGAGATAAATTTTCATTTTCGATCCTGCAAAAACGAAACATGAAATAATTGTTAATAATGAATAATGCACAACATAGTATAGAATCAGCAGAAACGGTCAAACCACCGGTGACGAGCGTGGGAATCATCGGGTGGATACGGGGCAACCTGTTCAATAATGTCACTAGCTCGATTCTGACCCTGGTTACCCTTTACATCCTGGGGCAGGTGGTACCGCCCTTTATCCGATGGGCTTTCATCGACAGTCGGTGGTACGCAGCCAGCGAAGCGTGCCAAGGGGTGCAAGGCGCATGCTGGGCGGTTATCCCGGCCAATATCCGCTTTATCATTTTTGGGTTTTTTCCCTATGAATTGCAGTGGCGGCCTCTCCTGGCCATGATTCTTCTGGTGGGCCTGCTCTTTTACAGCCGGAACAGACTGCACTGGAAAAAATCATTGTTATATGCCTGGCTGGCCGGTCTGTTTATCATGGGGCTCCTCATGAAAGGGGGGCTGGGGCTGGCGACCGTTGAAAGCACCCAGTGGGGCGGGCTCCCGTTGACACTGCTGCTGTCGTTTTTCGGCTTGGCCGCGGCTTATCCATTGGGTGTTATCCTTGCCCTGGGACGGCAGTCCCGGATGCCGGCGATCAAAACCCTTTGTATTGTCTATATTGAGATGATCAGAGGCGTGCCGCTGATTACCCTGCTGTTCATGTCGTCCATTGTCTTCCCATTGTTCCTGCCGGAGGGCGTTACGGTGAATGTCATCCTGCGGGCGCAGGTCGCCATCATTATGTTCACCGCCGCCTATATAGCGGAAGTTGTACGCGGCGGACTGCAGGGGATGGCAAAGGGTCAGTATGAGGCGGCCGAATCTCTCGGTCTCAATTATTACCAGACCATGCGCCTGGTGATTCTGCCGCAGGCGCTGAAAATTGTGATACCGCCTACGGTGAGCCAGCTCATATCGGCCCTGAAAGACACATCCCTGGTCGTCATTATCGCTTTGTACGATCTTCTCAAGACCACCCAGTCGGTGCTGTCAAATCCCAAATGGATGGCGCATTCCTCGGAAGCATATATTTTCGTGGCGCTGATCTACTTTGCGTGTTGTTATTTCATGTCCAGTTACAGCCGGCGGCTGGAAGAGGAGCTTGATACGGGATTGTAAATATGGTTTTAAGTTTTAGGTTTTAAGTTTTAGGATGGAGGGTGCTGAGCTTTTAAGAATGGACAGTCTGCATTTACTTAAAACCTAAAACTTAAAACCTAACACTACTCTATCTGGAGCGTTATATTATGAATGAGGAAAGCACGGCAAAGACGGAAAACGTTTTAGAAGATGAGAACATCATCGAAATCCGTGATATGCACAAATGGTTTGGTGAGTTTCATGTGCTGAATAATATTAACCTGACCGTCAAGATAAAAGAGCGGATTGTAATATGCGGGCCTTCGGGTTCGGGGAAATCAACGCTCATCCGGTGCATCAACCGCCTCGAAGAGCACCAGCGCGGCCAGATTATCGTTGACGGCATCACGCTAACCAATAACTTGAAAAACATTGAAAAAATACGTGCCGAAGTCGGTATGGTATTTCAGCACTTCAACCTGTTTCCCCATCTGACCATCGTCGAAAATCTCACCCTCGGACCTATCTGGGTGCGTAAAGTTCCCAAGAAAGAGGCGGAAGAAGCAGCCATGCATTATCTGGAAAAGGTTCAAATTGCCGAGCAGGCCAAAAAGTTTCCGGGACAGCTTTCCGGTGGACAGCAACAGCGGGTGGCGATCGCAAGGAGCCTCTGTATGGCGCCGAAGGTCATGCTTTTTGACGAACCTACGTCCGCACTGGATCCTGAGATGATCAAAGAAGTTCTGGATGTCATGATCGACCTGGCAACGGAAGGAATGACCATGATCGTCGTGACCCACGAAATGGGGTTTGCCAAGAGTGTGGCGCACCGGGTGCTGTTTATGGATTACGGCCAGATTGTGGAAGGGAACACACCGGAAGAATTCTTTGATAATCCACAGAATGATCGAACCAAATTGTTCTTAAGTCAAATCTTACATTAATCATCGACATCAGCAGATCGTGACCCTATGAAGAGCCACGATCTGCTGATGTCGATGATTAATATCCGGTGGCTTATGAAGGGATTTATGAACCGGCGATTCGACGTCATTATTGTCGGTGCGGGCCCGGCGGGGCTTGAATGCGCCAAGATTTTAAAGAACTCAGCCTGTTCCGTATTGGTGCTGGAGAGAAAAAACATCATCGGCCCCAAACCATGTGCCGGCGGTATTGTCGAATCCGTCGAACCGTTTGATCTCCCCGAGCATAAGGCAACCGTCCTCTACCGCCATCAAATCCACGTCCGGAACAACATCCACCGGTTTACAAGCAAAATGCCCATTAAGGTTATCGATCGGTTGGACCTGGGACAATACCAGGTTCTGCAGCTTGACAATGCATCCAACATTACCATCCGAAGCAGGGTGTCCGTCAGAAAGATTGAAAAGGAGAGGGTGCATACCACCGACGGTGATTATGGATATCAATTCCTTGTGGGAACGGATGGCGCAACGTCCATTGTGAGACGATATCTGAACCTGCCGTCAAGATACACCATCGGCATGTATTACGACATCCCTGAAATTAAAAAGCATATCATTGTTTACCTTGATGGAAAATCTCTTGGCACCGGCTATATATGGGAGTTCCCGCACCGTAATTTTACAAATGTCGGCATTCATTATAATCCGGCACGTTTTACCACGGCAAGCGCCAGAGATACGCTTCATGCTTACATGAAAAAAAAACGATATCGTGTTGACGCTAAAACCTACCGGGCGTTTCCCATCATGCACCTTTATAAAGGATGCGAATTTAAAGATAATATCTTTCTGGCAGGCGATGCTGCGGGACTTGCCTGTAAGTTGACCGGCGAAGGGATTTCCTTTGCCATGATCAGCGGAAGAGAAGTGGCCCGGAAAATTTTGAATCCCGGATATCAAATGACCCGTCTTGATGGACTCGTCAAACGAAAACAAAAACAGGAAAAGGTTATCGGCACTTTCGAAAAAATACCTGTGGGGCTTAATTCGTTTTATACTCTCTTCTTAAAAGCCTTTAAACGTAAATTTATCTCTCTGGAATCCTGATTCACATTCACCTCTTTTATTCGCTCGATGACCCCGCGGCAAGCCGCGGGGAATGCGCTCGCATTTGCGGTTCAATCGGGGAATTCGGGATTCTTCTTTTCCATGAACGCAGCAACGCCGTGCATGCATTCACCGGATGCAATCAGTTCAGCGGCGGTTTCCGCCTCCAGTTCAAGTGCTTTTTCCAAAGACATTCCGTGGCTCTGTCGAATCACAGTCAATGCATGACGAACGGCTTTTGGCCCGTTTTGTGCGATCTGTTCTGCCAGGTTCAATGCTTCATCGACTGACCGTCCTTTGTCACTCAAACGGTTGACCAGGCCAATTCTTAGAGCCTCCTCGGCATGTACCGTACGAGCGGTTAGTATGAGGTCGGAAGCAACTGCGCTTCCGACAAGCTTGGTTAAATAAGGACCTCCGCCCCAATCCGGCATCAAACCCAGTCGCACTTCTGAAAAACGGAGTTGAGCGCTTCGGTCCATCACCCGCAAATCACATCTTGTTGCCAGCTCCATACCGCCCCCAAAAGCCAATCCGTTTATTGCGGCAATTATAGGAACGGGCAGAGAAATAAACCCGTCAACCGCTTTTCGGATACGGTTAATCAACCTTCTGGCCGGATCAATATCATGACCATTCAATGCTGCAAGGAAGTCAGCCACCAGGGGGTTTTCAGGATTAACGTCAAATCCTGAGCAAAACGCTTCGTCTCCAGCTCCGGTGATGACAATAGCCCTGGGAAGATTCTGTTTCAATTCATCCGCAATATTTTCAAGGGCTGAGAACATGGACTCATCAAACGCATTTTTCTTCCCGACGCGATCCATTGTCACCAAGGCGATCTTATTTTTTCTTTCTGCTTGAATGGTGCCACTCATCATCAATCCTTTTACTGTCTTGTTATCTGTATTATTTCGAATTGTTCCCGCGTCCCAAGCCTCATTCAAACTCAGGTTTTTTCAACTTTTGAATGCCTGCACACAAAACCATAAGTCCACCTAATATCAGAGAAATTCGACCCAGATAATCTCCATGTTGAGCGAAAAAAGTCTGCCCCCGGCGAAGATGAATCTTTCCTTTGAGGGTCGCTTTTTCCCACCAGGAAGTCCTGGCGATGACCATGCCTTTGGCATTAATAAGAGCAGAAATTCCTGTGTTGGCAACTCGAACAAAATCTCGCCGGTTTTCGATGGCACGAACCGGGCTGAAATTGAAGTGGTGCAGATAGCCAGGCGTATTTTTCCACCATCCGTCGTTGGTGATCATGCAGATAAAGCCCTTTTCTTTTGGCAGGTTTCGGGAGCAGTAGGG